>NZ_JBEFNA010000038.1 GCF_040199715.1 Fusobacterium sp. SYSU M8D902 | reverse complement strand
GATTTCTATTTTTTTGCAAAAAAAGAAAAAGGCGTTGCAACTGATATTTAAAAACCATCAGTTTGCAACAGCCTCTTCTTTATTACTGTTTATATACATATTAATATACTTTATTATATAGTTTTTCTATATCTTCCAAAGTTACATCTTTTGGATTTCCACCAGTACAAACATCTGCTAAAGCATCTTTTGATAATTTTGGTAATCCCTCTTCAGGTATTCCAATCTCTCTAAGTGTTTGTGGTATTCCTACATCAATAGCAAGTTTTCTAACTGCATCTACTGCTGATTGAGCTGCTTCCTCTCTGCTCATTCCTGTTGTATCTACACCCATAGCTCTTGCTATATCTCCATATTTATCTATACAAGCTGACATATTGAACTCCATTACTGTAGGAAGTAGTAGTGCATTAGCTACTCCATGAGGTATATCATATACAGCTCCTAAAGGGTGTGCCATTGAGTGAACTATTCCTAATCCTACATTTGAGAATCCCATTCCTGCTACATATTGAGCTATACTCATTCCATCCATATCCTCTAAATTCTTATCAGCTACAGCTCCTCTTAGATGTTTTGATATTAATTCTATAGCTTTTATCTCAAACATATCTGAAATTACATGAGCCCCTTTTGTAATATATCCTTCAATTGCATGTGTCAAAGCATCCATTCCTGTTGCTGCTATTGTTTTATTTGGCATTGTTAACATCAATTCAGCATCAACTATTGCTACTAATGGTATATCTTTAGGATCTACACAAACTATCTTTCTATTTTCATCTTCTAAAGTTACTACATAATTAATTGTTACCTCTGCAGCTGTTCCACAAGTTGTAGGTAGAGCTATTATAGGTACACATTTAGTGTGTGTAGGTGCTACTCCCTCTAAAGATTTAATATCCTCAAACTCTGGGTTATTTTTTGTAATAGCTATTGCCTTAGCTGTATCAATTACTGATCCTCCACCTACTGCTACTATAAAGTCTGCCCCTGCAACATTAAATGCAGCTAATCCATCTTTACAGTTTTTAACTGTTGGATTTTGTTTTATCTCTGTAAATACTGAATATGCTATATTAGCATCATCTAATACTTTTTTTACCTTATCTAATACTCCACAGCTTTCAAGTATCTTGTCACTTACAAGTAAGGCTTTTTTATACCCTCTTGCCTTTACCTCAGTTGCTAAATTCTCTCTGCTTCCTAAACCAAAATAACTTGTCTCATTCAATATGTATCTTGCCATTTTTTCCCTCCCATTATTTTTATATCCCTATTCTTTAAATACCCCTTTTTTCTCAATTTGTCAATATTAATTTTATAATTAAGAGAAAAGGATAGTATATACTATCCTTAAATATTTTTTTCTACTGTCTCCATAAGTTGTTTTATTTGTTCAATTTCTTTATCAGTTGCTTTTAAAAATGGTTTTATGCTATTTTCTTGTAATTCAATTCCACGTAATATCATCGCTTTTTTTACTATTGTTATAAAAGGATTTCCAATTTCATAAATTTTCATTAACTTATTTACAACTTTCTGAATTCTACTTACTTCTTCAAAATCTTTAGTATTAAGTGCTTTTACCCATTTTGAAAAAATTTCTGGATAAAGATTTGATAATGCACCAATACATCCATTTCCACCTGAAAGTATTAAATGTGCTAAATTTTCATCATATCCTGAAAGCACTACAAAATGTGGAAACTCTTCTCTTATTGTTGTTAATAATTTTCTTGTATGTCCCATTTCACTTACAGTATCTTTAAATCCTACTATATTTTTATTTTTACGTATCAAATTTAAAGTAATTTCAGCAGTTAAATCGTAACCTGTTCTTTCTGGATAATTATATAAAAATATATCACCATTTATTTTTTTAGCTATTGTGTCAAAATAATATTCAATACTTTCAGGAGATAGTGCAAAATAATACGGTCCAACAATCATTACAGCATCTGCTCCTTTATTTAAAGCATAATTTGATAATTCTACTGTTTCTTCAACTGTCATACAACCTGTTCCAACATATAATTTTACCCTTTTCTTTATAGTTGTTATTGCTAAATCTATCAATTCTTTTTTCATTTCCATTGTCATTGAATAAAATTCGCCAGTACTTCCCATTAATACTATACCATCTATGCCACCTTTTATGAGATGTTCCCAAATATTTTTATTTCCTTGAATATCTAAATTATTGTCTCTATCAAACGCTGTTACTACAGGTGTTAAATACATTGCTTTTTCCATTTGTGCTCCTTTATTTTACTTTATTTATTAACTCCCCAATTTTTTCTATTTTACATTTTATAATATCATCTTTTTGTAAATATTTTGGTGGGTCAAATCCTACCCCTACTCCTTCTGGAGTTCCTGTTATAATTATATCTCCAGGTTCTAAAGTCATCCCTTGAGAAATTTCAGATATTATCGTTGGAATATCTGAAATAAAAAATCTAGTATTTGAATTTTGTCTTATCTCTCCATTTACTTCACAAGAAATGTTTAATTCAAGTGGCAATTCTACTGCTGAACCATGCAATATTACTGGTCCCATTATTGAATAAGTATCTAGACTTTTTCCTCTAAACCATTGAATATGATCTTTTTGTAATTTTCTAGAAGAAATATCATTAAATATAGAATAACCAAATATATACTCATTTACGTCTTCTTTTGATATATTTACTCCCTCTTTTCCTATAATTACTGCTAATTCAACTTCATAATCTAAATTATTATCAAGTTGTAATTTACTAATGATATAATCATTTGTTCCTATTATTTCTTTTGACCTTTTTGAGAAAAAAACAATCTTTGAAGGAGTTTTAAAATTATTATCAAATCTATTTTGAGTTTCTAATAAGTGTTCTTTATAATTTACACCTACACAAATTACATCATGTATTGTTTTTTTTATTGGTGAACAAATTTTTACATCTTCTAATTTATATTCTCCTACTTTATTTTTAATTTTTTCTCTAATGTCTTTCAAATTTTGTTTTGTCAAATTTCTTATAATAGTTATCATCGGATCTATTTCTGCTTTTTCAATATCAAATAATTTTATTATTTTTAATTCTGTTTTATCTAATACTCCTATTTTTTCTTCATTATTTGCTATAAATCTTATAAATTTCATAAATAATCCTTTTATAAATTTAGTTTTAAATAAATAAAACATATCTTTCTCTTAAAAATAATCATTAAACATAATTACAAAGTCTTGCAATTGCAGTTTCTGTATATCCTAAAGTCTCTGCTTTTGTTTGTTTTCCATTAGCTACACTTATTACTTCATCTAGTAATTCATTTCCCAATTCTTTTAACGTTTGAGGTCCATAAATAACAGGACTAGCATCAATATCTATATTATCTTTCATATTCTCAAAAGTTAATTTATTTCCAGTAATTTTAATTACTGGAGATATCGGATTTCCTGTAGGTGTTCCTCTCCCAGTTGAAAATACTATTATTTGTGCTCCTCCTGCTACCATTCCAGCAACTGATGAAGGATCATTACCTGGAGTATCCATTATTACTAAACCTTTCTCCGTAATTGGTTTTCCATAATCAAATACAGCATTTACAACCGAATGTCCTCCTTTATGTATACATCCTAATGATTTTTCTTCAAGTGTTGTTAATCCTCCTGCTATATTTCCTGGAGAAGGATTTCCTATTCTTACCTCTTCACCTACTAGTTGAAGTGCTCTCTCATATCTATGAACTATATCATAAATTCTTGTTTTAACTTCATCATTCTTAGCACGTGATGCTAATATATGTTCTGCTCCTATAAATTCTGTTGTTTCCGATAAAATTGATGTTGAGTTTAGTTCTACTAAACGATCACTTAATTCTCCTATTAAAACATTTGAAGCTAATCCACTTGTTGGATCTGACCCTCCACATTCAGTTCCTATTATTAATTCAGAAATATCACATTCTTCTCTTTGTTGCATTGATGCTTCTTGTGCCATTTTTCTTCCAGCACGTACTGCTCTTTCAATAGTCGTAATTGTTCCACCATTTTCTTGAATTATAAAAGTCTCCATTGGCTTATTTGTCCTTTGTCTAATTGCATCAACTACTAAATCCATTTGACAGTTTTCACAACCTAAAGATACCACAATAATTCCATATACATTTGGATTTGCAGCCATTCCTGCCATTATATCCATCGTTAGTTGTTGGTCTCCAGTTACTTGTGAACAACCATTTTGATTATTAAATGTTACTGCACCTTCTATTTGTGATGCTATTATTCTAGTAGTATCAGACGCACAAACACTTGCTGGTAATATAAAAATTTTATTTCTTACTCCTACTTTTCCATCTGGTCTTCTATATCCTAAAAATTTCATCTCTCTATCCTCCTTCTGTTATAATTCTTCTCTGTGACTTTCTACATTATGAACATGTACATGTTCGCCTTTTTTTATATCTCTAGCTGCTATTCCTATGTGTTCTCCATATTTAATTACTGGTTCACCTTTTTTTATTTCTTTATTTGCTAGTTTATGATATATTTGAATATCAGTTAAAGCTTCTAACTCTATATCCTCATTATCTCTTTTATAAAATATAGCTTCTCCTTTCTTTATTATTTCAATTGCAACTGCTACATTATCTTTTTTATCAATTATTACAGCATTTATTTTCATTTATTTCCTCCCTTTTAAAATATATTTTAATTAACTTCATTAATTTTAGGACATCCATACTTTTTAGCCCAATAATTTGTCATTAAAGGTGCCAATATTGCTGTTACAACTACTGCCGCAGCTACCTGTGTTGTTGCCTCTCCTACATATGGAGCCCATGCAGGATCTATTATTCCTACTGCTGCTGGTACTGCAACTGCATTTCCTGCTGTTGTTGCTACTGCCCAACCAGCATATCCTGGCCTTCTTCCTATCATTCTATCACAAAATACTATAAATGCTCCACCCACAAAAACTGATATAAGACCCAATACTATTCCTGGAACTCCTCCTTTTAATACATTACTTAAATTTATCCCTGCTCCCAAAGTAAAACCAACAAAAGGAATTAAAATATCTCCTGCTGGTGCCATAAAATCTCTCATTCCTTTATCTATATTTCCAATAATCATTCCTACAATTATTGGAACTACAGTTGCTACTAATGCCATTAATGGTACGTTTGCTAATCCAGATGCTCCTAATGCTATTAAAGTTAATAATGGTCCATCATTTAACGCTAATAATGCCATTGCAGCACAATCTGTTGTATCTCCATAAGTTTTCATCAATGCCAAATAAACACTTCCATTACTATTAGTTACAGCACTTATTATTGCTAGTGTTGTTAATCCACAAACTCCTGCAAATCCAAATATTTTCCCTACAGCTATCCCAATTGCTGCTCCTATCACAAATTTTGAAATTAATAATATTCCACCACGTTTTATTACTTTTGGCATATCTGCTATTTGTAAGGTAGTACCTAAACAAAATAGTTGAATTCCCATTGCTGTTGCCGCTCCTGCACTTGAAAAAGTTGCGGTAGTAAAAGATCCTATTTTTAAGGCCGCTGGAAAAAAAGTATTCATAAAAGATCCTATTAACAACGGAACTATCATCATTCCTGCTGGAACTTTTCGCAAAAATTTTAATATCATAATTTACCCCCCTTTATTTTTACACTTCATTTAATTCGTATTTACAAATCGATTTTATATATACGTACTTGCTATATTTGAATACTAATACATTTTTATAAAATTGTCAATACTTTTTTTTAAAAAACTTTTTGTACTTATTAAGAACAGTTTTTTCAAAATATTATATGCTACTTTTTTTAGATAATTTTTGATATAATATCTATATAATATTTTATTATACAAGGGGTGAATATGAAAAATACAGAACATAATCCTACTCTCAGAGTTTTAAATATTTTAGAAACATTGGCTTCTAATCCGGAAGGATTAACTTTAACTGAAATTTCGGAAATAATAAATTCGCCTAAAAGCACAATACTTCCAATCATTCATACAATGGCTAATAAAAAATTTATCTTTTTTAATGAAAAAACATATACCTATACAATCGGGATAAACTCTTTCTGTATTGGATCATCATATATTGGAAATATGAATGCTTTACAATTTATAAAATCTGAAATGGAATATGTTGTAAAAAAAACTGATGAAATTTGTCAAATGGGAATTTTAGAAGGGGGTGAAGTTTTATATGTTGCTAAAGTTGATTCTACTAATCCAATCAGAATAACATCATCTGTTGGAAAAAAATTACCTGCCTATTGTACTGCATTAGGAAAAGCTATGTTATTTAATTATTCAAAAAATGAATTGAATAATTTTTATCCACTAGGTCTAAAAGCATATACCAAAAATACAATAACTAATTTTGACACTCTTTTTGAGCAACTTCAAATGATAAAAAAAACACACATTTCTACTGAATATGGCGAGGCAAACGAAGAATTAAGTTGTATCAGTGTTCCTCTAATGAATGGTCATAATATTATTGCTGCAATAAGTGTTAGTGCACCTTCTTTTAGATTTACTGATGAAAAAAGTAAGCTTATTATTAAATATTTATTAGATGCTAAAAGTAAAATTGAATTATTTTTTAGAGAACATGATATTAATAATTCTCAACTAATATTGAATAAATAAAAAAAGAGTCAAAATTGACTCTTTTTTTTACACAATATCTTGTGTTTTTATTATTGATTATATACAATTAATTTTCTGAATCATCATTTAAGAATTTATCGTAATACTTAGCTAGACCACCAGTAGATGTCTCTTTATATGCAGAACACATATCTACTCCTGTCTCTTTCATTGTTATAACTACTTGGTCAAAACTTATTGTGTGATCTCCATTTGTTGAAAGAGCATAGTCAGCTGTATTTAAAGATCTTACTGCAACAATTGCATTTCTTTCAATACAAGGAATTTGTACATATCCACCAACTGGGTCACAAGTCATTCCTAAGTGGTGCTCCATTCCCATCTCTGCAGCATACTCTATCTGCTCAGTAGTTCCACCTAAGATGTATACAGCCATTCCTGAAGCCATTGAACATGCAGCTCCTACCTCAGCTTGACAACCACCTTCAGCTCCTGATATTGTAGCATTTTCCTTTATTAAGTTACCAATTAATCCTGCTATTGCTAAAGCTCTTAATGCTGTTGTCTCATCTAATTGATACTCCTCTATAAGAGCTCTTAAAAGACCTGGTATTACACCAGCTGCTCCACAAGTTGGAGCTGTAACTATTGTTCCAGCACTACTATTTTCCTCTGACACTGCTAAAGCATATGCAAAAATCTTCTTTGTCAACACAAGATAATTTCTTTTCTTGTCAATTTTATCAAAAATCTCTTTCGCCCTTCTTTTATATCTTAATTTTCCTGGAAGAACTCCATCTTTTCTTATTCCTCTATCTACAGCAGCATTCATTGTATCTAAAATACTTTTTAAATGCTCCCAAATAGAAGGTCCTTCACAGTACTCAACATATTCCCATAACTCTTTATTATTCTCTTTACACCATGCCATAATATCATCCATTTTATTTAGATTATAGCATTGTCCTGCTCCACTTCTTTTATCAGTAAGTTCTTTTATAGTTCCTCCACCAACAGAGAATACTAACCACTCTTTCATAACTTTTCCATCTTTATCTAAAGCTATGAATTTCATTCCATTAGTGTGATACTCATGTATGAACTCTGGCATCCAGATTATCTCTGTCTTAACAGGTTTTAAAGTCTCCTCTATTATCCAGTCTGTTAAGTGTCCCTTACCTGTTGCTGCTAAACTTCCATAAAGTTCAACTATATATAAGTTTGCTCCTTCAGTTTCTGCTTTAAATTTCTTTGCTGCTCTTTCTGGACCCATTGTATGAGAACTTGAAGGTCCACATCCTATTTTAAATAATTCCTTTAAGCTATCCATTAATTTTTACCTCTTATCTCTTCTACAGTTTTAATTTTATAATTTTTGAATATTAATGATCCTACAAATCCTGCTAGTATTCCTGAAGCCGCACACATTAAAGCAACTTTTGTTACTGTAATTGGATCATTGAAACCATACATTACCATCAATCCTGCTATTGGTGTTGCTGTTCCTGTTGCATTGTTAACAAGTCCGAAAAGAGCTACTACAACTCCTGCTAATGCTCCACCTATAAAGTTTGTTACATAAACTGGTATTGGGTTTGCTGAAATTACGTCTGCCTGTGTTAATGGCTCTATAGCTACTGCTATTGTAGTTTTTCTATCTCCAAATCCCATTCTGTGGAAAAATACTCCATTCATAAAAGATGATCCCATTACTGATAATGCTCCAATTGCCATAGGTACACCTGTTAATCCCATCATAGCTGTTAAAGCCATTGATGATAATGGTGCAGTTGCTACTACAGTTATTACTCCACCTAAGATAACTCCCATTAAAATTGGGCTAGAATGTGATGCAGATTCTAATATTCTTCCTATATTTAATAGAGTAGAGTTTACTATAGGGTTAGATACTGATGCTATCAATCTAGCTACTGGTGCCATAAAACATATTACAAATATTAGATCTAAACCTTGTGGTACTTTTTCTTCTATCTTTGGAATTACAAATGATAAAATATATCCAGCTAAGAATCCAGGTAATATTCCAAATCCTGCTACAGAAACTCCTGTTAATACTGCATATGTAGGGTTAACTCCTAATGCTAATGGTACTAATATTGCTGCTGCAACTCCTCCCATTGATCCTGCTGCTTTACCAACTTCTCCTAAAAAAGGAACTCCAAAAAGATCTCCACCAACATACAATTGGAATGCTTCTACTAGGAAACTTGCTGTTGCTGCTCCTGCTAAAGCTCCCATAGCTTTCATTCCTCTTGGTGCTTTCATACTGAATAATGAAAATCCTCCTAAAACCACAAATAATAAAACTACTCCTTTAATAACGTCCATCATTTTCTCCTTCTTCGTTTGATTTTACTTTACAAAAGTTAAACATAACTTTACGATATATTTCGTTCTCTTTACGTATATTATCGTTTTTTTAAATACATAAAAAGTATAACACAACATCTAAAATATTTCAAGAATTTTTTCACTTTAATGAAATGTTTTATTCAGAAAACACCACTGTTGCAGCCTTTTATTGTTTAATAAACCAATGATTCTATATAATTTCTTTATTATAATAATATTTTTTTCACTATACTAAACTTCCATTTTTTTGAAATTTTTTTAATATTGTTGTTATAAAATATTGTAATTTTTTTCACTATTTTTTCCTTTTTTGGCTTTTTAGAATTTACTTTAATTGATCTTTATGTTATAATTTTAATGATTAGATTTTTTGAATTGGAGGACTAGCCATTAATGAAACTAGGGGAAAAAATTAAAGCAATTAGAAAGAATAAGGACTACACCTTAAAACAATTATCAGAAATTACTGGGCTTTCGATCGGATTTTTAAGTAATATTGAAAGAGATCTTAACAGCCCATCAATTAATAATTTACAGCAGATCTGTTCAGCTTTAGGAATAAATCTAATGGAGATACTTGATGAAGAAGTTGGTACTAATCCAATCACTAGAGCTACTGAGAGAGAAGAGATTTTAAAAAATATTGAAACAAACATAAAAGTTGAAAGTTTATTAAACAAAAAAGCAAGCTTAAATGGAATAGCAATTACAATTGATGAAGAGAGTTCTTTTAGTGATATGACTTGGGGTCATAGCTATGATGAGATCGGTATTGTTATCAAGGGAGAGTTAGAGATAGAATTAGATAGTGCTCTATATCACTTATATGAAGGCGATTCAATTTTTATCAAACAAAACACTCCTCATAGATATAGAAATCCTGGTTTAGTATCATCTATTGTCTATTGGGTTTCTAGTAAAAAATAGATATATTACAAAAAAAACCAAACAATGAAGTTTGGTTTTTTTATTATTGATTATATACATTGAATTTTTATTTCTCTTCCTTTTCCTCTTTCATAACTCTCTCTATATAATCTTTTATTGCACCTATATATATTGAACGTGTTTTGACTTTCATTGCTAGTAAGAAGTTAATATCTACTCCCATCTCATTAGAACAAAGCTCTAAAGCTTTCTCCTCTATTTTTAATTTTTCATACTCATCATAACTTTCAAATTCCTCTATAATGCTCTTAGGTACATTTTTATCATCTATTATCTCAGAAATGTTACTTAACACAGTTTTCTTTTGGTTTCTTCTAGCTTGATTTATTTGTTTCTTACTTTTTAGTCCCTTTTCTTTTAAAATGTTAGAGAATAGAGTCAAATTCTGCTTATTGTTATTTTTTTCATTGGCAGATAGATTTTTTAATACTCCATTTATATACTGTACTAGTGTTGTTTTTATATTTCCAGTTAAGTTCTTGTACAGAATATTTAAAACCTCTTTTGTTTTTTCCTCTCCCTCTTCTTTAAAGATCTTCTTAATCTTAGTATCAGTTCTCTTATCCCAAGCTTTTTGTACATAGATATTTCTTTTTGCTTTTTTGATTCTATCTAGTATCTCATCTGTAAACTCAGTAGTATCTGTAACTTTTTTCGTTGTTTTTACAGGCACACTCTCTTTAACAGGAGTTTTTTCACTTTCAAATTCAACTATTTCAGCATCTTCTATACTATCATTTTTGTTATAGTAAATATTTTTCTTAGCATTTGGAGTTGGAACTGTTTTATTTTCAATATATGTTGAAACGTGACAATTTCCATCTTTTTCTCTGTTAAAAATATAATCTAAATAGTAAGTATCCTCCTCTTTGGTATATTGTGATGTATAGTTTAAAATATACCCTAACTCTACTAAGACATCGAAGGCTTTTTCAACTCTTTTTAGTACCTGTTTTAGTCTACAAAGAACATACTGTTTCATCTCACCATTTTTGTTTGGTCTCTCTGTTACTTGTTCAGTTTTTAAAGGAATAATTGCAGCTAGAGTTCTCAAATTCATTCTATCTCTATCTTTATCGTATCTTATTTTACTGATATACTTATAGATTCTTCCAGCTATAGGATCTTTTGTAAGTATCTCTAATAAGGATCTAGAATTATATTTAATATATCTCTTATCCTTTATCTTCTGTCTGATATTTTTATTTAGAGTCACTCTATAATATTTTTTTCTTCCCTTTTCTAACTTTTGATAAGTTAGAAGTTTAAACTCCTCATCTTCAAACTTGTAATTTCCTAACTTCGTATGATTTGAAACTACAAATTGGTACTCAGTATTCTTTAGATTTTTCAATGCTTGTTCAACCTTGGTATAATAGGTTCTGTTCATCTTATTCCCCAAAAAGTTTACAATAAAATCTGAAATTTCAAACTCTATATAGTCATCTGTATCATTGATCTCCTTTTTTAATTCATACATTGAGATCAAATATGTATATATCTTCTCTTCGAATATAGAGGGTTGAAAAACCTTATCTTTACTGTCTTTAGCTATCAATGTACATGACATTGTAACCCCTAAATCTTCAAATGAGTATTGAAAATTTATTCTCTTATTCTGTTTTTGAGGAGTAAAAAATGGAAAAACAATCATCTCTACGGGAATATTTATTATATTATCTTTTAGATTTAAAAAATTTCCTGTCTCTTTTATTACTACTTCTTTTACTTCAATGTCTGGAACTTCATTCAGTTTAACCTCAACTTTTTTAATATCCTCTAACAAAGATCCAGTTTTGACAATATTAAAACTATCTAATTCATCTGAAGTTGCTTTCTCGTCTTTTTTCATAAAATTATCTCCTTCAAAAATGTATATAATCAATAATATACCATTTTTTATGTATATTGACAATAATATTTTTAAAATTATATAATATTCTTATAAACCTTTATTTTGTTGAGTTAGTAATTTTTATATAACTTCTCTTTCCAAAGAAAACTCAATAAAAATAGGGATTTTAAAATATGTATATGAATATTAATAAAAGTTATTTTTCTAAGAAGTCCAATTTTTCTAAAGTTTTTCACTAATGAATAGTTAAATATCATATAGAAACATAGAAAAATTAAGTATCTTATCTAATGTATATAAACAATAATATTTAAATACTTCCATTTATCCTTATTTTTCAAAGGGTCTTATATATATTTTACTTTAAACTCCAATAAAAATAGGGATTTGTTAATTTGTATATGAACATTAATATTTTTATTATGTATAAAAGTCTTATAAATAGAGGATTTGTTTTATCTTAATCTTTAAAATCCCTTATAATATCTAGGTTTTAGCTTTTGTATACGATCATTAATATTTTTTTGAAATAATTCTCATTTATCCCTTGAAAAATAAGGGCTCTTTTTAAAAAAATTTTTATCTTGGTCTGTACATAAAACAAAAAACAATATACAAAAAAACATACTAGGTTATGGTTTGTTATTTTTTATTTTTTGATATTTTTCAATAAATACTTGACAAAATGACAAAAATACTATAAAATTTTTATCTGAAATATAGAATTTTTTTCGGAGGTGAAAAAGAATGAAAAGAACATACCAACCAAATAAAGCTAAGAGAAAAAAAGATCACGGGTTCAGAGCTAGAATGGCTACTAAAAACGGTAGAAAAGTATTAAAAAGAAGAAGAGCTAGAGGTAGAAAAGTATTATCAGCATAGAACCCGGTGTTATATATCACCGGGTTTTTACAAGAGCCTTTTATCGGAAATAGCGTATTATTAGGAGAATAATAATCATGAATAATTTGAAGAAAGACAGAGAGTTTCAAATAATCTACAATTCGGGAAGAAAAAGTTTTGGTTATTACTCTCTTATTTTTTTTAAGAGAAATGATAGTAATTTAAAAAGATGTGGCTTTGTTGTAAGTAAGAAGACTGGAAATGCCGTTTGTAGAAACAGATTAAAAAGATTGTTTAGAGAATATTATCGTCAAAATGAAGAGAATTTAAAAGATGGTTATGATATTATTTTTGTGGCTAAAAGAACTGCAGGAGAGAATATTAAAAAACTAAGTTTTTTTGATATTGAAAAAGATTTGAATAAAGTTCTTAAAAATGTTAAATTATTTAAATAGGAAAAATAACTATGAAAAAAATTATACTTTTATTGATTAAGTTTTATCAAAAGTATATATCTATATTTTTAGGCAAAAATTGCCGATTTTATCCCACTTGCTCAGCTTATACTTATGAGGCAATAGAGAGATTTGGGATAATAAAGGGTGGATATTTAGGTGTGAGAAGAATCTTGAAATGTCATCCCTTTCATCCTGGTGGGTATGATCCTGTACCAGAAAAAAAAGAGAAAAAATGTGAGAGAAAAAATTAGGAGGATTAATGAGTTATATTTATGGTTTATTAACGGGGGCTATTTCTGCTCTTTTAAATTTAATGCATAGCTTAACAGGAAACTTTGGAGTGGCAATAATATTAGCTACAATAGTTATAAAAATTATATTACTTCCATTAACTTTAAAACAAGATAGATCTATGAAGAGTATGAAGGCATTACAACCTGAACTTGAAAAGATTAAACAACAATATCAAAATGACCCTAAAATGGTAAATCAAAAAACTATGGAGTTATATCAGAAACATAAAGTTAATCCTATGGGAGGATGTCTTCCATTATTGATACAACTTCCTATACTATGGGCATTGTTTGGAGTATTAAGAAATCCTGCAAATGTTCCTCAGGAATCTACATTTTTATGGATGCAATTAATTAATCCAGACCCTTATTATATATTACCTGTTTTAAATGGAGTAGTATCATTTTTCCAACAAAAATTAATGGGATCATCAGATAATCCTCAAATGAAGAATATGATGTATATGTTCCCTCTAATGATGGTGTTTATATCTTACAAAATGCCAGCAGGATTACAAATTTATTGGTTAACATCAAGTGTTGCTTCAGTAGTACAACAATACTTGATTATGAAAAAAGGAGATTAATTGTATGAGTAATGTGATAGAGATAAAGGCTATGAGTCAGGAACAAGCTATAACTAGAGCATTAAAAATTATGGAAGCAACTCCTGAACAAGTTAAAAAAGTAGTTGAGAAACAAAAGAGTAGATCTTTTTTAGGTTTATTTAACAGAGAAGGGATCTATGAAATTGAGATAGATAAAAGCTTAAAGGCTGAAGTAAAAGAAGTAAAAAAAGAGGTTAAAAAAACTGAAACAAAAGTAGAAAAAGAGATAGTTAAAGAGACTGAAACTAAGAAAAAACAGGATGTTGAAGTAAAGTCAGAGGTAAAAGAGAGTAAAAAAGAGAGAAAAGATGCAACTAATATGATAAAAGCTAAAGCAGAAGAGCTTTTAGAAAATATTGGTTTGGTTTTAGATGTTGAAGTCGATAGAATAAACGACAGAAATTATTTAGTTAATCTTTATGGAGAAGACAACGGAATTATCATTGGTAAGAAAGGTAAGACATTAAATAGTTTTGAATATCTATTGAATACCCTTATGAAGGAGTATAGAATAGAGGTTGATGTAGAAGGATTTAAGGCTAAAAGAACAGAAACATTGAGAGAGCTTGGTAAGAAAATGGCAGAAAAAGCTTTAAAAACTACTAAGCCAGTAAGATTAAATCCTATGCCACCAAGAGAGAGAAAGATAATTCACGAAGTAATTAATAAATATCCTGAACTAGATACTTATAGTGAGGGAAGAGATCCAAAGAGATATATTGTAATTAAGAGAAAAAAATAGGAGTGTTAAATCTGTTGTGAATAATATATAACTTCATATAAAAATCTATAAAATATTGAAAGATTATGATATAACACTGTTAAAAAATTAGAAAAAAGATTAAAACAGAAACGAAGACAAATAAGTAGAAAATATGAGATGAATAAAATTAAAAAAGAAGGAGGTGGACGTTGTCAATTTATAAAAACTA
>NZ_JBEFNA010000037.1 GCF_040199715.1 Fusobacterium sp. SYSU M8D902 | reverse complement strand
GTACCCCGTAGGGGAATCGAACCCCTGTTTCCAGAGTGAAAATCTGATGTCCTTACCACTGAACGAACGGGGCATCTGGTGCCGCTTATCGGAGTCGAACCAATCACCTACTGATTACAAGTCAGTTGCTCTACCAGATGAGCTAAAGCGGCATCTCTTTTTTTCGTCTTGCGTTTCTTACGTCCCGCTGACATATATAATATTACCACATATAATAAAAACTGTCAACACTTTTTTAAAAAAATTTTAAAGTTTTTTTATTTTTTTATTTTAACACCATTTTAGCCCAATATTTTCAAGGGTTTTCTAAAAAAACATTTTTTAATTTTTTTTGATTATTTTTCTATTTTATATATTTTTTCCAATTCTTTTTCAGAATATTTTCTTTTTTCTTCCATATTTTTTACCAATTCAGCATTCAATTCTATCTTTTTTTCTAACTCTTTCATCTCACCAACAATCTCTACATTCATTATTCCATTTCTGTTATATCTCTCTTTTATTCTCTTCAATGTCTCTTGACTTGCTGGTTTAACCCACATCTCTGTCCCTGGTCTATCCAAAGTATTCAACTGTAACTTGCTGAATTTTATATTTTTTAAAAATTCTATCATCTTTTGAGTATGTTCATCTGAATCATTTAAACCTTCTATTATAAATGTCTCAACATATATTTCACCACTATACTTTTCGCTCAAATTTTTTAATCCTTCCATCAATTGAGAAACATCACTCTCTACAGAAGGTCTATTTATCTTTTTAAATATTAAATTATCTACACTATTTAATGTTGGAATTATTAAGTCTGCATTTTTTATATCTTCTACAACCTTATCATCCTTCAATAATAAACCATTTGTTATTACACAGACTTTCACATCTGTATTTTTCTTTATCCACTCTATAACCTCTCCTATATCCTTACTCAAAGTTGGCTCTCCACTTCCAGAAAAAGTTATATAATCAGGTTTTACACTTTTTAAAACCTCTTGTATCTCATTTTTTATCTCATCAACATCTTTAAAACTCTCTCTTTTTAGAGTTAATTTTTTTGTAGCCCCACACTCACAGAAAACACAATTCATATTACAACTCTTAGGAACTACCATATCAACTCCCAAAGAAACACCCAATCTTCTTGAAGGTACAGGTCCAAATACATGTTTAAACATAAAATTCCTCCCAATTATTTATCAAAGAGTACAACGTTGCTGCAAGCTTATAAGGATGATGTCTTACCATACCTTTAGAATCAATTTCTAAAATATCTCTATCCCTAACCTTCAACCCTCTTTTCTTCAACTCATGTTTATCTACTACTACCTTGTCACTATTTTGTTTGCGATATCTTTCTAATATCTCCTCTGGAATCTCTCTTGTATCAACCACAATCTCCTTTACAATCTTATCTCCTATCACTTCACAGATAGCCTCTATATGATCTACTGCACTATATCCCTCTGTTTCTCCAGGTTGTTGCATTGCATTACATACATATACAACTTTTCCTTTAGTTTTCTCCAAGCTCTCCTTCACACCCTTCAATAACAGATTTGGAATTAGACTTGTGTACAAGCTTCCTATTCCAAAAACTATTAGATCAGCTTCCTCTAAAACCTTTAAATTCTCCTCTGGGGCAACTCTCTCATTTCTATAGAATACCCTTTTTATTCTCTCTTGAGCAAGTGGTATATTTGACTCCCCTTCAACGATCTCTCCACTCTCAGTTTCACCATAAAGAACAACTCTTTCTAATGTTGCTGGAAGTATCTTAGCCTTTATATTAAAAAGTTTTCTCAATCTATCAACAGCTACTCCCATATTCCCTGTTATCTCATTCATTGCCATTATAAGTAGATTTCCTAGAGGGTGTGCCCCTATAGAACTCTCCTCTTTAAATCTATATTGAAATACATCCTCTATTATTGGCTCCACATCACTTAAAGCTATTAAAACGTTTCTCAAATCTCCAGGTGGTGGTGAATCAAACTCTTTTCTCAAAGCTCCGCTACTTCCACCATCATCAGCTACAGACACAATAGCTGTCAATTCTACTGGAAGGTATTTCAATCCTCTCAAAACAACAGATATCCCACTTCCGCCACCAATAACTACTACTTTTGGTTTTTTATTCATAACTCCTCCCAGTCAATTTTATCCCCCTATATTATCCCTCGAAATCAACAAAAAATCAAGCAACAAAAAGAGCTGTTACAACCCTACTATAACAGCTCTTTTCTATTTCCTTATTTCTCTTCAAACTTTAATTCTATACTACTCTCTTTTATCTCATACTCCATAACTTCCAATGGACGTTGTGTGATCTCAACATCTGTTCCATATATTATAAGCCCTATTCTATTTCCTTTAGGTACAATATGGTTTGTAGGTATCATATCTATCTCACAACTATAAGTTTCTCCCGGAACAATTGCTATCTTCTTCTCTCTTCCTCTTATATTTTGAAGATTCATATGTCCTCTACTGATTATCTTATACTCACTATACTCATCATCTTTTGCAAAGAAAAATCTAGAAACCTCTCCTGTTTTTCTTCCTAGAGTTATACACTCTTCCTCTACAAATTTTTGCTCAGGATTCAATCTTTTCTGTTTTCCATAATCAACTAACATAACACTCAAAAGCCCTTTATTTTGCTTACTTACAAAATCTAGTCCAACTTTTATTCCACCAGAGATTATCATATTTTCATCTAAAACATCTCCTAAATAGATAGCTCTCTCTTTTCTCTCTTTATCTACATCTAACACCAAGTGTTTCTGCCACTCTTCACTTTTTTTACTCTCTCTATCAAATCCTAGAGTTGTTATATCATCTCTCAATTGAAAACTCTTTTCACTGATCTCTTTTGAATTTAATGAAAGTTTTCCATTTTTATCAACTCTATAGATTTTTTCAATTCCTTTTGAGTTTTTATCAAACTTCAACCATTCATCTTGATCTAAATTACTTTGTACTAGAATATCTGGAACTTTTGTCATCACACCATTGTCCACTTCATATAGCCAGTGACTTATCCACATATTCATAATCTCGTTGAAGTCTATACCTTTTAATCTATCTATATATATGTGCTCTCCTTGATGAAGTATCATCTTACTTGGAACACCATATTTTTTCAACTCATTCCATAAGTTATAACATTGATTTGTTTTTACATTCCAGTCATTTAATCCATGTACAATAAATACTGAAGCTTTTATCTTATCAACATCCAATAGGTAATCTCTCTCTCTCCAATAATCATTGTAATTTCCACTCTCTCTATCAGAGCATCTTCTCATACTTCCAGAGATCTTATCAGCTATCTTTATCTGTTCGTCATCAGTTAGCTTTCTACATCTACAATAATCAGTTAGCAAGTCTGCATCATCACCTTGCCAACCTAATGGAGAAGCTGTAACTCCATTCATTCTATAATAATTATACCAACTTGAAATAGCTGCCTCTGGAATAACTGTTTTCAATCCCTCCACTCCTGTAGTTGCTGCAGCAATACACATTGTTCCTAGATAAGATTTTCCAGACATAGCCACTCTTCCAGTACACCATTCAGCTTTTATCTCAATATTATTCTCTTTATCTGTAAAAGCCTTTCTCTTTCCATTCAACCATTCAATTACTGATATTACCCATTTTTTTTCATCTTTAGATCCTGTACAGTTTATTCCTTCTGATCCTTCTGTTCCTACCCCAGCTGAGAAAACTGAAGCTACTCCTCTAGAGTTAAAATATTTATACCATTCAGATATACAGTCTAACTCTATCTCTTCAGTAGGTGATACAGTTGCCTCTCCCACACTGATTCTTTTTGGTGGTAACTCTTTTTGTACTACTTCCTCTCTTTTCTCCTCTGCTTTTATAGTTGGATCTAAATCTCTATCCACATTATACATTCTCTTTTCATAAACCTCTTCAACGCACTTCATCATATATGGATTCGCCACATAGATAGCCGGAACTTTCATCCCTTCAAGAGTCTCTTTAGATCTTCTAATATATACAGCTACAAGATCTCTCTTCCCATCTCCATCTGTATCTAAATCTGTCTCTACAAAGACCTTTTCAAAAATGCACTCTTTATAATCAAATACAGGCTGTATCTTTCCATCAAAAACTAATGGAGTTTTCTCATCTTTACTTATCTTATCAAAAAATCCCTCTCTAGCTAGATACTCACAATTTGTTTCTCCATTTTCTCTCTTCTCTCTTAAAAAATCCACAATCTCAGTTTGAGTAGTTAACTCTCTACACTCCCCAATCTTCTCTTTTAACGTCTCCATATTATTTAAAATAACTTCTATAATTTTCTCCATTACAACACACCCTACCTATTTTGTTTTAACAAGATTATTTTTCTTTAAGTATCTTTTCCAAATCTCAACAAACACAGCTCCTAATAATAACATTACAATTAGGTAACCAAAGAAATAACGATAACCTAATGCTCCTGGGAATTTATCCAATATCTTTCCTGCCATTAGAGAGATAAATATCTCAGGTAAATACCCTATTGTAGATATCAATCCTGCTGCTGTTCCTGAATACTTATCTGGGATAGCTCCCTCTTCCATCATAGCCCAAACAAGACTGTAGTTTACATTGTAGAATAGATAGTTTACTATGTATAGTATTACAAATAGCCAAATTACTAAAGTAGTTCCACTAAATGGTAAAAATAAGATTCCAGCTGTTCCTAAAGCCATAACTATAAAAGAGATTGATAAAAGATTACTTGTTCCCATCTTATCTCCTAAGAATCCTCCACCTATATTAGATAGTGGTGATACATATCTCTTTACAGCTGCTAATATTGCTGCTGAAGTTACTGTCATTCCCAAAAGTGATGTTCCATATGGTACAAAATAGTATAGTGATAGTGTAAATACATAGTTACAGAAAGTTACTATAGATATTATCCAAACTGCTGGTAATTTGACTACCTTTCCAATATCAGCAAAAGAGATCTTCTCATCACTTTTCATTATCTCATCTTTCATATTAAACTGTACTAGCAGACCACAAAGTACATTTATAACTGAATAAAATATGATAACATACTTCATTCCTAAAATCTCATCAGTTACTAGCCCTTTAACTCCTAGTCTATATACAATAACAGCTACTGATGCTCCCAAAGCAGCTGCTACACCTCTACCACCTTCAAATATTCCAAAAGCTTTTCCCTGTCCCTCTGCATCAGATAACATACGAACAGCCTTTACACAAGCTGGCCAGAAAGCAAATAAAGATGAAAATCCCCAAAATGCATATAGTAAAACTAAAGCAGTAAAACTAATGTTTGGTATCAAGTGAACAAATCCTCCAACACCTGTTCC
This sequence comes from Fusobacterium sp. SYSU M8D902, assembly GCF_040199715.1. NCBI lineage: Bacteria > Fusobacteriati > Fusobacteriota > Fusobacteriia > Fusobacteriales > Fusobacteriaceae > Fusobacterium > Fusobacterium sp. SYSU M8D902. The sequence continues at coordinate 11,391 of NZ_JBEFNA010000037.1, read as the reverse complement.
TACCAAAGATAGTACAAGTATTTTCTTTACAGAAACTCTATCTGCCACATAACCACCAAAAAGATAAGACACCATTCCAAAAACTCCATATATACTTCCAAAAACTCCCATTTGTACATTTGTTAAGTTATAAGCTTTCAAATAAGCGTCATAATAGTCATAACGGAAATATGGTAAACCATAGATTATAGCCCCTCCCACTGCAACTATTAAAATAGCTAACAAATTCTTTTTTAATTTTTCTCCTAATCCAAATTTCTCTAAAAAACGTTCCATTTTTCCTCCTAGATTGCTTTACATTTTATATTATACAAACTTTTATATTTACTAGTCATATACTCGATATAGTATTTAGGATTTATCTCTTCACCAGTTACTCTTAGTAAAATCTCCTCCAAACTATACAAGCTTCCATATTTAAATACCTTCTCAGTCAACCAAGTTTTGAGCCTAGAGAACTCTCTTTTCTCAATTATCTCCTCCAGTTTACTCTCCTCTTTTTCAAATTGATTTATAAGCTGTCCTGCTATTATGTCAGCCACTATGTAAGTAGGAAAGAATCCAATATAGCCACTCACCCAGTGGACATCTTGTAAAACTCCATCACCCTCTTTTGTCAGTTCTATTCCAAGATATTTTCTATACTTCTCTTGAGATCTCTCAAACAACTCTTCAAATTTTAGACTTCCTTGAAACATCTCCTTCTCCAACTCATATCTCAATAGTATATGAAAATTGTAGCTCAGTTCATCACTCTCTATTCTAATAGGATTTTTATCCACTCTATTTATTGCTCTATAAAACTCTTCCTCTTCTATATTTTGGAACTCTGAAAAAACTTTTTGTACCTCCTCCAATAAAACGGCACTAAATTTTTTATTTCTTCCTATTCTATTTTCATAAATTTTAGCTATCGCTTCATTCAATACCTGAGAAGGTATCTCCCCTAAATAGTTTCCAAGCAATTCTCTATCTATTCCCTGCTCATACAACCCCTTTCCACACTCGTGCAAAGTATTGTAAATACCTGTTAATAAATTGTCTTTAAAGCTTGTTATCACTCTTACATCATTAGGAGTATTGCTCAAAGTTGTAGGATACTCCCCAATATCTACTCTTCCAAAGTTAAAATCAAAGCCTAGCAAACTCATCAATTCTTTTGAAAGTATCAACTGCCTATTTTCATCTTGAACCTTTAGATTTAAACTCTCTTCTTCTCTCAATTTAACACTTTGTAAAATTGGTAGTAGCTCCTTTTTTATCTCTGAAATTGCATCCTCAACTCTTTCCAAAGTTATATTCTCTGTATAATATTCTACTAAAGTTTCATATGTTCTACTCTCTTCCCCACGATATTTAGCAAAGCTCTTCAAACAAGAGAATACCTCTTCCAAGCCCTTCTTCACTTTAGAGTAATCATCTAACTCCCTAGCCTTTTTCCACTCCTCTTCAACTTCAGTCAAGAGCTCAACATATCTTCCATACTCCTCTACAGGAATCTTCTGCATATGTCCATACTCTTTTCTTATATTCCTCAAAATAGCTCTCTCTATCTCTGACTTTTCATTTTTGTTTTCCAACTTCTGAAAACCACGTCTAAACTCTATAGAACAGATTTTTTTATAGTAATCTTGAACAAAGTAATTCATAACTTTTTTTCTATACTCTATGGCTCCATTAGGTAAGTTTATCAAGTTGTCCCAAGTCATCAATCCATTTAGAGTATATTTGATATATTCTAACTCTTTTAATATCTTTTGAAATTTACTCTCCCGCTTCTCTGCTTCCATTCCCATATACTCACTACTCTCCTTTAATCTTATTAAATCTTGAAAAATTAGTAGCAATTATCAAAGCCCCTATAAAATATAAACCTGCCCCTAAATAGTAACCTAACTTATATCCATTGGGTTGATCAAACAGTATCTTACCTGTAAATTGACCACTTAAAACACCAGCTATTCCAGTTATAAAACTTATTATTCCAGTGTATAGTGGAACCATCTTCTCATTTACAACCTCCACAGCCAAAGAACTATCTATGGGACTTCCCAAGTTCATAATCCCTGTTCTTATAAACAAGGCCACTCCTATTATCCAGATACGACTATCTCCAAACCTATTCCCTTCAGCTACCAAGATCATAAATGGTATAGCCAAAAGTATCGAAAGATATAGTGTTTTTACCTTTCCTATTAGCTTAGCTATGGTATCTGTAAAAAACATAAAGAGTACCACTGCAATATAAGATAGTGAAAGTAGTAGAGATGTTGTTACCTTATCTATATTCAAATATCTATTGAAATAAATTGTATAGTATGGAACAAACAATCCGATTGCAAAGTTATTCAATCCCCAATAGATGAGATACAGTACTGAATGTCTATTAAATATCTCTCTTCTTTTATTAAATATATCTTTTACAAAATTTTTATTCCCCTCTCTAATCTCACTGTAATCCTCTCTATTCTCCTTTATAAAAAATAGTGGTATTATTCCTAAAAGAGAGATTATCCCCAAGAGCAGGATCACCCTTCCCATTGAGGTTACATAGAGGCTTTTCAATAAACTATCCATTGTATCCAAAGAGTTGGATAACCCCTTCGCCTCTAGATATGTACGATTTGTCACTCTAGAGAAAAACTCTATCGTTGCATATCCTCCTAAGTATGTGGTCATAAAAAAACCAACATAACCTATATAATAAACTCTTGAAAACCACTTTACCTGTTCAGTTAATTTCGTATACTTATTTATAAAAGGTAACAAGATTAGGTAGTGTAGCTGTATTCCACTCAAAAGCAGAAGTATAAATATCCTTATAAAAAAACCACTCTGTAATAAAAAAGTTCCAAAGAGCCCTATACTACAGCTTCCTACTGAAAGAAAAAGAATTTTCTTATAACCTATTTTATTTATAAATGTGATTATAAATGCTGATATAAACATAGAGTATCCATAATATCCCCAAAAGGATTTTGCAATATCTATATCTATCTCCTGTAGGTAGTTTATATACACATCATAAACTACTCCACTTACACAATTATTTATAAAATAACTTATGATTATCATATAAATATTCCATCTTCTATCTATATACCTCTCCACCATTTAACAATATCACCTATTTCAATCCCTTTGTTTTTAAGAAGAGTTGCATTGAGTTTGTTTCAAAAACATTTCTCAACTCTCCATCTTCTTGATTTAGATAACTCTCATCTTCCTGTAAAACCTCTTCTAACTCCTCCATTATTGCAAGGAATATCTTAGCTTGATTTTTTAATTTCTGAAGATAAAATTTATTACTTCTCACTGTAGCTTCAGAGATACTCATCTCTTTGGCAATCTCTTTTGTAGTCTTTCTATCCAGCATATTCAGAATCATTTTTTTCTGTGTCTCTGTAACTCCAGTTACCTCTTTATCAAAGCTCAAAAAAGCCTTTATAATACCTTGATGTTCCTTCTCTATATGTAATTCCATAGCTTTCTTAGCTGTAACATAATCATAACCTTCTGTATATATATACCCATCTTCAAACTCCTCTTCACAAAATACACAAGAGTAGATTTTTGTCTTAGCATTGTATGTATATCCGTTTTTTAAATCTTCAACCTTCAATTTTTCCATATTTCCACCATTTTCAAACGTTATGTTATATTGTTTAATTACGTTTAAATATTATCATCTTTTATTCTAAAAGTCAATTGTTTGTTTTATTTAACTACTTACTTTGTAAATTATAAACATTTCAAACATCACAATATAGCCGTATACATTTTATATATGTATAATATTTTTTTTAATAATATTTTATTTTTCATCCAATATATGATTTTTACAAAAAATAAAAAAACCCCATCTCTGGGGCTTTTTTATCATTTAAATTATAAGTATTTAGCTTCTGTATCTCTTATTAATTTTGCAACTGCCTCTACTTTTGGCATATCCTCTTCAACAAGATTTGCTAATGGAGAACGAACTCCTCCAATCTCTATGTTGTGGTTGATTTTTAAAGTTGCTTTAATTACTCCATACATATTTCCTTTACAAGAGCATAGAGCTGTAATTATATCATTTACATCATATTGGATAGCACGAGCTGTTTCGTAATCTCCTTTTTTGAAACAATCTAAAGCTTTAAGGAATAATTTAGGCATTGCACCATAAGTTCCTCCTATTCCTCCCTCTGCTCCTATCATAAATCCACCGATAAACTGCTCATCTGGACCATTGAATACGATAGAATCTTTTCCGCTTATAGCTTTGAATGTTTGGATATCTTGAATAGGCATTGAAGAGTTTTTAACTCCAATTACTCTAGGATTTTTTAACATTTCTTTATATAATGATGGTGTTAAAGCTACTCCTGCTAATTGTGGAATATTATAAATTATGAAATCTGTATTAGGTGCAGCACTTGAGATATCGTTCCAGTATTTAGCAATTGCATGCTCTGGTAAACGGAAATAGATAGGTGGTATAGCAGCTATTGCATCTACTCCTAAACTCTCTGCATGTGCAGCTAATTCCATACTGTCAGCTGTGTTGTTACAAGCTACGTGAGCTATTACAGTTAACTTTCCTTGTGCTTCTTTCATTATTGTTTCTAAAACTACTTTTCTCTCTTCTTTAGATTGATAAATACACTCTCCAGAAGATCCTCCTACATAAACACCTTTAACTCCCATTTCAACGAAATATCTAGTTAAAGCTTTTACTCCCTCTACGCTAATATTTCCATCTTTGTCATAACAAGCATAAAATGCTGGTATTACTCCATGATACTTCTCTAAATTTCTCATTTTAAACACTCCTTTTTAAATAGCTTTCACTTTTTTTACCATATAAATTGTATTATTATAATTATTGTTCACGAGAACATTGTACTAAAAATAAAACAATTTGTCAATATAAAATTCAAAAAAGTTGTTTTTTATTCTTCTACAATAACAAAGAGGAGAGAGGTACACTTCTGCACCTCTCTCCTAATCATATCCTATCTTTTTATCAATTCTAAAGCTACTGGAACATTTGCTGGAACATCTTGTTTTTTAACAATTTTATCAGCTACTTCTATTCCTACAGCTCCTATTTCAGCTGGTTTTTGTGCCACTGTCGCACCTAATTTTCCAGCTTTAACAGCTGATACAGCGTCATCAGTTGCATCAAATCCCACAACTAATATATCTTTTCCTGTTGCTTCAATAGCTTTTAAAGCTCCTAATGCCATCTCATCATTATGAGCAAACACTGCATTAATTTCAGGTTGAGCCTGTAATATATTCTCCATTACTGTCAATCCTCTTGTTCTATCAAAGTCTGCAGCCTGTTTTGCCACTACTGTCAACTTACCATTTACAGCTTTGTTGAATCCAGCTCCTCTATCTCTAGCAGCTGTTGTTCCAGGTATTCCTTCAAGCTCTACAACTTTTCCTTGACCATTTAACTGTTCTATTATGTAGTTTCCAGCCATCTCTCCACCTAAAACATTATCTGATGCCACATGAGATACTACTTTACCTTTATTTGCCGCTCTATCCAATGTTACAACTGGAACCTTACTTCTATTTGCTGCTCTTACAGAACTAGCTACCGCATCTGAATCTGTAGGATTTATCAATAGAACATCTACTCCTCTTATCAATAGATCTTCTACATTTCCCAACTCTTTAGAAGGGTCATTTTGAGAATCTAAAACTATTAACTCATGTCCTAATTCCTTAGCTTTTGCCTCTGCTCCCTCTTTCAATGTAACAAAGAACGGATTGTTTTGAGTAGATACTACAAGTCCTATTTTTTCTGCATTAGCAACACTTGAAGCCACCATAATTAAAGCTGCCATTCCAAATAATTTCATTGTTTTTTTCATTCTCATCACCTCAACATTTATTTATTAGATTTTCTATCTATTAAAACTGCCACTAAGATTACCAAAGCTTTTATCATCATTTGATAGTAAGACGATACATTCAATAGGTTTAAAGCATTTCCTAAAACACCAATTATCAATGCTCCCAGTGCTGTCCCTGTGATTCTTCCAACTCCTCCAGCAAGAGATGTTCCTCCTAAAACTACTGCAGCTATAGCATCTAGTTCATAACCACTTCCAGCTGTAGGTTGAGCTGAATATAATCTAGAAGTTAAAATTACTCCTGCAAGAGCTGATAACATACCACATAATCCATATACCCATATCTTTACCTTATCTACATTTATACCTGAAAGTTTTGTAGCTTCTTCATTTCCACCTATAGCATAGGTATATCTTCCAAATTTTGTATGCATCAACAGATAGTACCCAGCTATAAAAAGAACCACCATAATGTAAATAGGAATAGGTATATTAAATATATAACCTCCACCTATATTTTCAAAAAGCATACCACCATCATCTATAGTTATTGGTTTTCCCTCTGTAAATACAAGTGTTGCTCCTCTTAAAAACGTCATTGTTACCAACGTTACTATGAAAGCTTGGAGTTTCATCTTTGCAACTAAAAATCCATTAAAAAATCCAAAGACCAATCCTAAAATCAATGTTATTATTAAAGCAAACACTGGATTTTGACCTGAATTTAAAAGTGATGCCATCACAGCCCCACAAATTGCTAATATAGAACCTACAGATAGATCGATCCCACCAGTCAATATTACCAAAGTCATTCCTATTGCTATTATCGAGTTAATTGAAGTCTGTCTCAATACATTCAACATATTTGCATGAGTTAAAAATCTGGGATTTAATACAGATACTATTATTACAAATATAATAAGTCCTATTAGTGGCTTATTACTCCATATTTTTTTTAACATTCTTTTCCTCCTACTGCACATCTCATTATATTTTCTTGAGTTGCTTCCTCAGCTAAAAACTCTCCAGTAATCTTACCATTATGAATAACTATTATTCTATCACTAAGCCCTATTATCTCTGGCATCTCTGAAGATATCATTATTATGCTCAAGCCCTTTAATTTTAGTTCATTGATAAAGTCATAAATCTCTTTTTTCGCTCCCACATCTACTCCTCTTGTAGGTTCATCTAATATCAAGATTTTAGGATTTGTCAATAAAGCCTTAGCAATAGCTACCTTTTGCTGATTTCCACCACTTAAATTTTTTATTTTTTGCTCCATAGTAGGAGTTTTTATTCTAAATTTTTTAATATACTCCTCTACACTTGATTCCTCTTTCTTATGCTCTAATTTAAAAATATTTGAGAAAAAGTTTAAAGCTGATAGTGTCATATTATCCTTAACACTCATTCCCAAAACCAATCCGTCACCTTTTCTATCTTCAGATACATAAGCTATTCCACACTCTATTCCAGTTTTAGCTGATTTTATATTCTTTTCTTCTCCGTTTATAAGTACTTTTCCACTATCTTTTTTCAAATGTCCATAGATAGTTTTTGCCAACTCACTTCTTCCAGCTCCCATCAATCCTGATATTCCCAAGATCTCACCCTCGTGCAATGTAAAAGAAATATCATTGACATATCTATTTTTTAAATTTTGTACTTTTAAAACCTCTTTTCCCTTCTCTACTTTTACTCTCGGAAACTGCTCATCAAGGCTTCTTCCTACCATGTTTCTAATTATAAACTCTTCATCAATGTCCTTTACTTCAGCTTCACAGATAAATTTACCATCTCTCATCACCGTTATATCATCACAGATCTCAGGAATCTCCTTCAGTCTGTGAGATATATAGACAATACTTTTTCCTTCAGCAGTAAGTTCTCTAATAACTTTGAACAAGCTCTCTGTTTCACTATCTGTAAGTGCATCTGTAGGCTCATCCATAACTATTATCTTTGCATTTTGTGAAAGAGCTTTTGCAATCTCTACCATCTGCATCTTTCCAATAGTTAGATCCTTAACTAGAGTATCCTCACTCTCTTTGATATTCAACTTATCTAGGAGCATCTTCGCTTCCCTTTTCATCAGAGATCTATCTATTGTTCCAAATGAATTTACCATCTCTCTACCTAAAAATATATTCTCTGTAATAGATAGCTCTGGAATAAGATTTAACTCTTGATGTATAACTGCTATCCCCTTCTCTTGAGAATCATTTACATTTCTAAAATCAACTTTTGAATTCCCAACATAGAGGCTTCCACTATCCATATTATAGATTCCTGTCATAACTTTTATAAGTGTAGATTTTCCAGCCCCATTCTCTCCCATAAGTGCCATAACTCTACCTTTATATATATTGATACTAGCTCCATCTAAAGCTTTTACTCCAGGAAATGTTTTTACTATGTCACTCATCTTTAATACAATCTCTTTATTCATAAATTTCTCCTAGAAAACTACTCCTGATTTTAAAATAACATTTGAATATGGAGAACACTCTCCAGTTCTCACTATTGCCTCACTCTCTTTTGTTATTTTCTTAAACTCCTCGTGTTTTACCCAAACTATTTTAGGACTCATATTCGCTCTTTCAAAAGCTCTCATTATATTTTTCAACATCTCAGGATTTTTATCTTTTATCTCTTCAGCTAAAATAATCTCTTCCACTTGCATCTCACTCAATATAGGCTCCAAAACACTTATAAAACTAGGTAGTCCAGCTTCTACTGCCAAGTCTATTCTCTTTACATCTCTGGGTATAGGAAGTCCAGCATCACAAAGTGTAATATGAGCTGTATGCCCTATTTTTGATATCTCATATGATAGTTCGCTGTTTAAAAGTCTACTTTTCTTCATTTTTTACCCCCTTAAAATTTTCTACCTCTTCTATTGTTGGTATTGATGTTTGAGCTCCTTTTTTTGTCACTGCTATGGCTGAAACTTTTGTTGCAAACTCTATAGCTTCACTTAAGTTGTTACCTTTTAACTCTCTCACTAGCCCACCTATAAAGCTATCACCAGCTGCTGTTGTATCAACGGCCTTAACTTTATAAGCTGAGTGAAATTCACATACCTCTCTATTTAAATGTAAAGATCCCTTACTTCCCAAAGTCACTATGAGATCTTTCACTCCTAAATTTAATAACTTTTCTCCAGCCTCTTTTATCTCTTCGTGAGTGTCAGTTTTCATCCCTGTCATCAATGCTAATTCACTCTCATTAGGAATTATCAAATCACTATTTCTAATTATATCCTCACTTAATTCTCTAGCTGGTGCAGGATTTAGAATAGTCATTTTCCCAAATTCCTTAGCCTTTTCAAGAGCATAAGCAACTGTCTCAATTGGTATCTCCAGTTGAGCTACCAAAACATCACAATCTCTAATTACATCTAGATGCTCATCTATATACTCTCTATCTACCTCACTATTAGCACCTGCTACAACGAGTATTCTATTCTGTCCATTTTTCTCAACTATTATCTTTGCTATTCCAGTGGCCTTCTCTCCCTCTTTTATATGTTCAGTCTTAACACCACTTTTCTTCATAGCTTCTATCAAATCTTTTCCAAAAGAATCTTTCCCAACTTTACCAAGCATAGTTACATCTGTACCCAATTTTCCAATAGCCACTGCCTGATTAGCACCCTTCCCTCCAGGAACTTGAAAAAACTCCTCTCCAAAAAGTGTTTCTCCTCCCTCAGGCACTCTATTACAAATTGTAACCAAGTCCATATTTATACTTCCAACTACAACTATTTTTTTCATATGTCCTCCTTTACTTTTCTAAAACTGGTTCTATATACACTTTTTTACTCTTCTCTTTTGAAATAAAGAGTTCACAAATCTCCTCTCCCATTTTTTTCAACGGAATGGAACAAGCTACAACCTCTCTATCTAGGAGATCAAAAAAATCTACTCTTTCAAAACAAGCTAACTGTATCTCTCTTCTCTCCTCTTTCAAAGCTTTCAACACTCCATACAACATCAAACTATTAGATGAAAATACAGCAGTTACAGATGTTGGTAAGAGTCTTTTTCCCATCTCATATCCACTTTCAAAAAGATAATCTCCTTCATAGATATTCTCCTCTTTAAACTCTATTCCCATATCCTTATGAGCTTCAATATACCCTTTCAACCTCTCTCTAGCATTTAAAAAATCTAAATTTCCTGTTATCAATGCTATCTCTCGGTGTCCTCTTTCTAATAGTTCTTTCGTAATTTTATAAGCTCCAATATAGTTATCTAAAAAAACTCCAGCCACCTTAGAATACTCAAAATCTCTATCTAAAAGATACACTGGTATTCTCTGTCTCAATAGAGAAGCTAAGGGATTTTCCTCATACTCTCCAGCTATAAGTATAGCTATCACCCCTGCTATTCTATGTCCTAAAATATTCTTTATAGCTTCTTTCTCCTGCTCTAAATTTTCAGTTGTATTGTATAAAGCTATCTGATATCCATATCTATTAAAATTTTTACAAATATAGTTTATAAGAGTTGCAAAAAATGGGTTGCTGATATTAGGAACAAGCAGAGCTATAGTCCTGTTTTCCATTTTTGATAGATTTTGAGCTATTACATTAGGAGTATAATTTTTCTTCTTAATAAACTCCTCCACTCTCTTTTTTGTCTGCTCATTTACATTACTATGTCCATTTACTACTCTTGAAACAGTGGCTACTGATAGCCCTAATTCTCTTGCAATATCTTTCATTTTCATATTATCACCACTCTATGTAACCGTTTACAATTAAATAATAACTTGTAAATTGTTTTTTGTCAATACTTTTTGTCTTATTTTTAAATAGTGTACACTATTTACGTAATAAAAAAAGTAGAGTGTTTTATTCTCTACTTCTATCTACATATCTATAATTCTAGATTTTAGCTTTTTATTTTTCTTTGAAATAAAAAAGCAGGAGAACCTGCCAGAGTTCTCCCACAAAAAACATTAATAAACGTTTTTAGATAGAATTAAAAATAAAACTATCATAACTAGAAAAAATATAAGCTTTCTCACTTGTCCACCTCCTTTCTCGAAGTGAATAGCGAAGAAAGAAGAGCAATTTATTGTACCATTGAATTTCTTAAAAATCTATGCTATAATTAAATTAACTAGAAAAATATAAGTAAAAAAGAGCAAAAAGAGAGATATGCCAGTATCTCTCTTTTTAATTTTTTTACCAACACCATTTGACAAAAAGCCCAAAAAACAAGTGAAAATGAAAAAAAACAGTTCCGAAGAACTGTTATTTACATATGGAGGCGACGACCAGATTTGAACTGGTGAGTGGAGATTTTGCAGACCTCTGCCTTACCGCTTGGCGACGTCGCCATATTTATTTAAAAGTCAGTAGTGGTGCCCAAAGGCGGAATCGAACCACCGACACGGGGATTTTCAGTCCCCTGCTCTACCGACTGAGCTATCTGGGCAAGAATAATGGCGGGAGTGACGAGGGTCGAACTCGCGACCTCATGCGTGACAGGCATGCGCTCTAACCAACTGAGCTACACCCCCA
>NZ_JBEFNA010000036.1 GCF_040199715.1 Fusobacterium sp. SYSU M8D902 | reverse complement strand
AGGAAAAATAATCTTCGACAAATTATTATACTACAAAGGATTAGGAGTGGTTCAGATAAATTAAAGTTAACAGAAACTGATTGTTATGGGGGAGATAATGATGAAAATATCAAACGACTTAGGAAGGGATTCGATTTTAAGTCTTGTATTAAAATTAGCAATACCAGCAATGTTATCTCAATTGGTAAACCTATTATACAGTATAATAGATAGAATGTATATTGGTAATATTCCAGATATAGGAGGACTTGCATTAGCTGGAGTTGGGGTTTGTGGACCTATTGTCACTTTTTTAGCATCCTTCGGTACCTTGATTGGACTAGGGGGATCGATCAATATGTCAATAAAGATGGGAGCAAATGAAAATGAAGAGGCTAAGAGAATTTTATCAAATAGTTTCTTAGGTCTATCAGTGATTGGAGTAGTATTGACTATTCTTTTTTTAATGATAAAAGATAGATTGATTATGTTATTTGGGGCAAGTAGTATAACATTTCCATATGCAAATACATATTTAACAATATATACTCTTGGAAGTTTTTTTGCAATAATGGCAATAGGATTAAACTTTTTTATAACCTGTCAGGGATTCTCAACTATTGGAATGTTAACAGTAATTATAGGTGCAATTATGAATATAATTTTAGATACCATATTCATATTTGTTTTTAAAATGGGTGTGGCTGGAGCAGCTTGGGCAACAGTAATATCTCAATTTTGCTCCTTTTTATTTGCCTTTTTATTTTTAACAGGAAAGAGAATTCCAATTAAGATTACCTATGGAAACTACTCACTAAATTTGATAAAAAAGATTGTAACATTTGGATTTTCACCATTTTTTATTTTGGCAACAGATAGTTTGATATTAATTATATTAAACTCTATGCTACAAAAATTTGGTGGGAGAGGAGAGGGAGATCTATTAATATCAGCAGCTACAATAATTCAAAGCTATCTGCTACTGATAACGGGACCTCTTTTGGGTTTAACTAATGGAACTCAACCAATATTGAGTTATAACTATGGTGCTAGAGATATAACTAGAGTAAAATTAGCTGAAAAATACACACTGATTTTTGCTCTTTTATTAACAACGACTATGTTTATTTTGACTAAGTATCTAGCTCCAGGATTTGTACATTTTTTTACTTCAGAGGAGAGATTGGTAAATCTTTCATTATGGGGTATAAATGCAAGTGTTTTAGCAGTTATTCCACTCTCATTTCAGTACTGTTTTGTAGATGGATTTACTGCTGTAGGAAGGGTAAAAACAGCCTTTTGTCTATCTATTTTTAGAAAATTTACATATATGTTAAGTACATATCTACTACCACTATTTTTTATAGCTAGATCAGCTTTCTATGCTCAACCAATAGCAGATATGTGTGGAACAGTAGCTTCTTGTATTACATTTTATTTTATATTTAATAAACATTTGAACAGAAGAAGATTAAATTAAAAATTCTTTATTGTAAGGAGTGATGGTTATGAAGATAACAGATGCATATGATTTAAAGGGAAAAGTAGCTATAGTTACTGGTGCTGGAGATGGAATAGGAAAAGCCAGTGCTTTAAAATTAGCTGAAGCAGGAGCAAATGTAGTTTGTAGTGATCTAGATGAAGAGAAAGCTAAAGCTGTAGCAGAAGAGGCTAAAAAATATGGTGTTGAAGCTTTAGGAATAAAATGTAATGTTTTATTTGAAGAGGAACTAGAAAATCTAGTGAAAACTACAGTTGAAAAATTTGGTAAAGTTAATATTCTAGTAAATAATGCTGGAGGTGGAGGAGGAGGTCGTGAAAATATTGAATCTCTTACTCTAGAATACATCACAAAAATTTATACATTAAATGTATTCAGTGGAATTATTCTAACTAAGTTATGTGCTCCATATATGAAAAAAGATGGATATGGTTCAATTATAAATATAAGTTCAATGTCTTCTGATATGGTAAGTCACGATATGATAATATATGGAAGTTCTAAAGCAGCAGTAAATCAGATGACAAAATATGCTTCATATGATTTAGGACCTGAGATAAGAGTTAATGCAATAGGACCTGGAGCTATAAAGACAAGAGCTTTAGCAAGTGTTCTTACTCCTGAAATAGAGAAAAATATGTTGAAAAATACTCCACTAAAAAGATTGGGAGATGTAGAGGATATAGCTATGACTGTATTATACTTTGCAAGTCCAGCATCAGCTTGGACAAGTGGACAAGTTATCTTTGTCAATGGTGGTGGAATACAGGAGCTAGATTAAAGAAAAATTTAGCTCAAGACCACAACATTAGGTAGTAATTTAATTTTTTCAATTTTATTTTTTTCTACCTTTCCTCTTAAAGTTACTGTTTTATCATAGGTTTTTTCTAAGGTAAAAAACTCTTCTTTAAGAATATTTTTTATAGGATTCTCCTGAGAATATGGAAAATCAATAACACAATCTATTGAAGTTGATTCCATAGACTCAGGATTATCCAAAATATTTTGAAGAGCTTTGTTATAAGTTTTAAAAGCTTCTCTTACAGAGTTGTCAGTTATAGCCAAAGATTTAGCTAATTGCTCACCTTTTTTAGTAAGTTTGTAATAGGTGTGATTTCTGTGCTTTGTTACAGTGTTTGCCTCTTTGGTTTTATAAGAGACCATAATATTTTCAACACGCTCTAAAATCTTTTCAGCTACTAATTTTTTAACACACTCTTTTACTAAATTTTGATTTTCAAGTATTCTATTTGCTAATTTTGATATAAATGTGGGACCAATACTATCAATAGTACTAATAATTTTAATCTCTAATTTATCCATAATATACCTCTTTAAAAATAAGATAGATTTTAATTATATCATACATAAAAAGATTACACAATAAAAAAACTGCAGCTATATCTTGTAAAATAAGAGAATAGATGCAGTTGATTTTTTACCAAGCATTTTTATTTTTACAACTATCTGTCATAGTTGAAGTGTCTTCTTTTTCAATTGAGATAATCTCTATTTCTGCATTAGGTCTTTTTTTAACAACTAATTTATCATAGAAGAATAGAGCCACAAAAGAGAGAAGTAAAGCAACAAAACTAAATACAATACTTTTGTTCTCAGAAAGATTCAGGATTTTTTCACCGAAGAAGTAACCAGCAATCATTGCGATAGCAGGAAAAACATAGGCAATTGAAGCAGCTTTTATAACTTTACCAGCTGAGATTTCAAAAGTGACAGTATCTCCAATTTCAGCTTTCATATCAGTTGTAAATTCAAAATCCTTACCATATTTACTATCTCCACTACAACCACTGCAGTGTGAACAAGCTGTATCTTTATAAAGTTTAACAATAATTTTATTTCCGTCAATTTTTTTTATAATACCTTTATTTAACATTCCTTACCACCTTTTAATTTTTACTCTTTTTAGATTATACCACAAAATTCCATAAAAATTTAGAATTATTTAAAATAAATAAAAAACCTAGCCTTAGAATAGGCTAGGTAAAACTCCTAAAATTAAAAAAATTATAGAAAATTTAAGATCTTCAATTAGTTCATCTTTTTTTGTAAGATGGATCTCATTAAAAAAACTGTTTTTTTGTAATTTATGAAGTAAAATGGAGATTAGAGATATACACATATATCCACAAGTGAAAAAAACAATATCTAAGTAATCAAAAGTTCCTAACATAGTTCCATGCCCACCAAAATATTTTTGAACAAACTCCAAACCCACCATAAACATATAAATAAGTGTAAATATTATGAAATGTATAGTATAAAATTTTCTATCCACAAGTAGAGCAGCTCCAAAGGAGAATAACCACAGTCCATCTGGAAGTGAGTAGACACTCCAAAGAGGTAGGTGTTTACGATAGGACCAAGCCAACTCTCTCAATGAGATTATATGCTCATATATTACAGGATGGGTTGAAAAAAACTTGAAGTAAAATAGATTTTTACTTCGATATAATAGATAGATTCCAATTCCTAAAAATAGAGGAAATAGAATTAAAAATACTTTTCCCTTTTTCATTTTTTTCACCTCGTTAGTAAAAGTAAGTTAAGATCTTATGAAAAAATATGGTAACCGCCAATAGATCAGCACTTCCCCCTGGACTTATATTTTTTTGAATATACTTATTCTCCAATTCAAATAAAAAATCTAAACTGTAATTGAATACTCCACCACTTTCAAAAATAGCTTTCATCTCTTTTTTAACATCTTCTAATACCTCTAAATTATGACGATAGACAATGGTACTATCCATCACCTTGCTCATTAGATATATCAGAGTGTGAACTGAGGCTTTATTTATATCAGCACTCTCTTTTAATGCAGAATTAAAAACAAGAAGAGCACCACTAAAAATGATATCCAATCCATTTTTTACCTCTCCACGTATTCCAGTGAATTTATGAGAGAGAAAAAGTTTTTCTCCATGAGTGAGAGTTTTTTTTGTGTCAATGTTTTCAAAATCCTTAAGTATATCCCTAGTCATTTGAGATATGAGAGTTTGAATATTTTTGAAATCTTTATTTTGATAGAGAGTACGAGAAGTAGCTCCCACCACTATTCCTAAAAGAAATATCATACCTTTGTGAGTATTTACCCCATCAGTTGCTTGAAACATCTTTTTCTCAGTTTCTTTTCCAATCTCTCTAAGCCTTTTGAAAGCAATATCTAAAGGAAGATCTGAAAATGTTATTTCAGCCATCTTTTTAAAACCATCTTTTAGTATAAAAGAGCTTTTTAAAAAGGTAAGGAGATTCATATCTTTATGAGCCCCTTGAGTAAGAGGTGTAACTAGACCAAAACCAGGAAAACTAGATACCTCATAAATCATACTTTCCAAAGAGAGATCAGCTATTGTATTGATAGTAACTTCACGTCTTTTTAAGAAATTTTGGTATGCTATATATTTAGAGTTAATCTTATCTTTAATCTCAGAATGAGAGTGTTTCATACTTCTACCACAGGCGAAAGCTAAATCATCACAGATGAGACATTTTCTCTTGGGAAGATTGAAGTCACTTCTAGAGATACCTGTACCTTCAGTTGTATAAACATCTAAATCTACACATCTACCTAAAATATGTTTCTCTTCAAACTGTATAGTTAGTTCTTTTATAGACTTGGGATCTAAATTTATAAAGTAAAGATATATTTTTCCCTCTAAATTTTCAATAACCTCTTTTTTTATCAATCTCTCTTTGAAGAGTATTTCCATCTCTTTAGCCACAATCTCTGTTATCTCAATAGGTATACTTTCCCACTTATTTTCTCCTGGATAATTAGCTCTAATGGTGAGAAGAGGAAGTGAATATCTCTCTAAAAGTGAGTTTTGTAACTGTACTCTTTTCTCTCTGTCATCTAAAAATTTATTTAAATCAAACATATTAACAAGGAGAAACCTGCATTCTGAGTTTTTCTCCTATCTCCTTTCCTTCAGAACTAGTTAAAAAATCAAATGTAGTAGTTGGAACTAAAGTTTTAAGCTCCTCAAAATTTTTAGACTTGAGTAACTCTCTTACATAAGAGGCACTGATAATCTTACCATCTATCTTCTTTCTTGGAATAACAATAACTTCAATACCGAACTTTGGAAGAGTGTTTTTTAACATCTCGTTATAGTGATTAGTAACTTTACAATTAGGTTCATCTCCCACATATCTTCTATCTATATTCAGTATCTTTCCAAACTTTTCACCACAGATTGTAGCATCTAGCTTTGTGTACTCAGCTAAATGATCATCTTCTCTCTTTAGGAAATAGTTGGGAAAAGTTGCAGATGAGATGAGATAGTCAGTACCTGGGATAACTTTCACATTTTTTAGATGAGTTGTTCCCTTTTTTACAAGTTCATACCTGACTTTAAATGGGAAGATAGATCTATCCTCTTCAACTACAAAAACTAAGACCTCTTTGTTTTCTGAAGCTACTTTTTCAATAAGAAATTGATGTCCTAAGGTAAAGGGATTACAATTCATAACAAGCATAGCTCTTTTTTCATTTGTGTCAATATTATAGTTAGTTTTAATCTTTTCCAATACTTTGAGAATACTCTTATTTCCCATCTCCATAAGAATAACTTTATCAGTATGAGCTATCTCTCTATAGCCCATACCTCTAAAAAGCTCTTGATTTTCTATCTTGGTAAAGACTTTGCTATTTAGAAACCCCTCATCAAACATCTTATTTATAATATTTGTAAGGAGTTGGGTAGATAGTCCTTCACCTTGACAGCTACTATCTATGGCAAAACATTTAACAATATTTTTCTCTTTAGAAGCAGTTGCAATAATCTTGTTATTATCTCGAATAATAACTGTATAGTCAATATTTTTATCATATTTTAAATCAAATTTTTTTAAAAAGGTAGTGACCTCTTCAATCTCCTGTTTATTAATTAAACTTATCTTATCAACACCCAAATAATTTCCCCCTAAAAATTAAATTTTAATCAATTATTTCATCATCTTCAGATTGATTCTCACCATTTTTTATAGGAGCTCCAATCTGTATATCTCCAATTTTATTTTTAATATTATTTAATTTTCCAGAAATATCACTTAAATATCCAGTGAAAACTTGTTTAGAAACTTGATTGATCTTCT
Source organism: Fusobacterium sp. SYSU M8D902 (assembly GCF_040199715.1). Lineage (NCBI taxonomy): Bacteria > Fusobacteriati > Fusobacteriota > Fusobacteriia > Fusobacteriales > Fusobacteriaceae > Fusobacterium > Fusobacterium sp. SYSU M8D902. The sequence goes on along the minus strand of NZ_JBEFNA010000036.1, from coordinate 11,013 downwards.
CTCTATCAACAGCAAATAGAGAGTATACTGATGAATCATTCTCCCAAGCTCCCTTTTGAGTAGCAGATTTTAAGGATAGATCTATAACATAATCAGATAGATCGTTTAGTACAGGAGAGATAATACCTTTTGAGTAAGTATCAGTATTCAACATAAAAGTATTAAAGTTAATTTTAACCTCTTTTTTAATCTGCTCCTTTAGTAGTTCTTTAGCATTTTTGTTAGCTTTAGCCTGAGCAATTAAAGCTCCACTTTTATCAATTCCAGAGTAACCAACAGCAAATAATTCATTTTCAGGATTGATCTTAGTAGCAATCTGTTCCTGTAAGGCAATAGGTATAGTAGGATTTTTTTTAGGTAGATTTTCATCAATAAAATTATTAATTGAAGTACAACCAGTTAAACTAAAAGAAATTATAGCAATAAAAAGTAAAAATGTTTTCATAAAAAATTCCCTCCAAAAAAAATTAAAAAAATTTTAAAATACAAGTGTATTCTATAAAGCCCCAATTTTAAACAGTTTAAAGGCTTGTTATTAATTTTATTTTATAATATTAATGGAGTAAAAGCAAATAATTATTGAAATAATTGAAAAAATCCGATAAAATTAAATATCGGCAAGGGGAATAAGAGGAGGCAAAAATGGGATTTTTTTCTTTAAGTAAAAAGAATTTTTCATTAAATAGTAGAAAAAAGTATGTAACATTAACAATAGAAGATAAAGAAGAGAGTAAAAAAGAGGAGAGCAAACATATAGATAATAATCCAACAGGGCTTTGGGTAAAATGTCCAGAGTGTCAGGAGATATTGTATAAAGAGGATCTTGAAAAGAATCAAAAAAAATGTCCGAAGTGTGATTATTATTTTAGAATGACAGCTAGAGAGAGAATAGAATTATTGATAGATAAGGATAGTTTTGTAGAAGAGGATGCCAATCTATTCTCTAACAATCCGTTAAATTTTCCTAACTATGAGGAAAAGAATAAAAAAGCTCAAGAGGATTGTGGAATGAATGAGGGAGTGATCTCTGGAACAGGAACTATAAAGGGAATAGAGGTCAGTATAGCAGTGATGGACTTCAACTTTATGGGTGGAAGTATGGGATCTGTTGTTGGTGAGAAGATAACTAGAGCAATGGAGAGAGGATTAGAGAGAAAAATTCCAGTAATAGTTGTGTGTACATCTGGAGGAGCTAGAATGCATGAGGGATTGTTCTCATTGATGCAGATGACAAAGACTTCAGCAGCAGCAGAGAGATTGAGAGCAGCAGGGATACCATATATAGCAATACCTGTAAATCCTACTACTGGTGGAGTAACAGCTTCATTTGCTATGTTGGGAGATATAATAGTGAGTGAACCTAAAGCTACAATAGGATTTGCTGGAAGAAGGGTTATAGAGCAGACAATTAAACAGAAACTTCCTGATGAATTTCAAACGAGTGAGTTTTTATTGAAAAATGGAATGGTTGATGTAATAACAAAGAGAGAGGATATGAAAAATACACTATATACCATTTTAAATAATTTGATAGGGTAGCATTGGGAGGAAAAATGGAATTTGAAAAAGAGTTACTTGAAATAAAGAGTAAGATAAATGAGTTAGAGAGTTTTTCTAAAGAAAAAGGAATCGATTTAAAAGAGCAGATTGAGAAATTAGAGAAAGAGTATGAGGCAAAATTAAAAGAAAAGTATAAGAATTTGAGCTCTTGGGACAAAGTTTTTGTTTCAAGACACCCAGAGAGACCATATACTTTAGATTATATTGAAAATATGACAACAGATTTTATAGAGCTTCATGGAGATAGATTGTTTGGAGATGATCCAGCAATAGTTGGTGGATTGTGTAGAATAGATGGGAAAAAAATTATGGTAATAGGTCATCAAAAAGGAAGAACTGTTGATGAAAAATTATACAGAAACTTTGGTATGCCTAATCCTGAAGGTTATAGAAAAGCCTTGAGATTATATAAGATGGCAGAGAGATTTAATATCCCAATACTGTGTCTAATAGATACTCCAGGAGCTTATCCAGGTCTAGAAGCAGAAGAGCGTGGACAGGGAGAAGCCATTGCAAGAAATCTAATGGAGATGGCAGGAGTAAAAGTTCCTATTATATCAGTTGTAATAGGAGAAGGTGGAAGTGGTGGAGCACTTGCTCTAAGTGTGGCAGACAGAATATTTATGCTGGAGAATTCAGTTTATTCTGTAATTTCCCCAGAGGGTTGTGCAGCCATTTTATATAAAGATGCCTCTAAAGCTCCCGAAGCAGCAGAAAATTTAAAAATTTCTGCACAAAATCTATATGAATTAAAGATAATAGATGGTATAATAGAGGAGCCAGTAGGAGGAGCACATAGAGATTACAAATGTATAGCTCTTAACCTAAAAAATGTCATTTTATCATCATTTTTAGAATTAGAAAAAATATCAGTAGAAGAACTTTTAGAAAATAGGTATAATAAATATAGGGAAATAGGTTCTTTTATTGTAAATGAGAATTAAAGGAGAGTTATTGGTAATGGAAAAGAAAATAGCAATTTTAACAAGTGGAGGAGATGCTCCAGGAATGAATGCAGCCATTAGAGCAGCAGCAAAAACTGCAATGGCAAAAGGAATGAAAGTATACGGTATTCAAAGAGGATACTTAGGTATGCTAAATGATGAGATATTTCCAATGGACGGAGGATACGTATCTGGTATAATTGACAGAGGTGGAACTTGTTTATTAACAGCTAGATGTTTAGAATTTAAAGATCCTAAATTTAGAGCAATAGCAGCTCAAAACTTAAAGAAAAGAGGAATAGAAGGTCTAGTTGTAATAGGAGGAGATGGTTCTTATCATGGAGCTGACCTATTATCAAAAGAGCATGGAATAAAAGTTGTAGGTATTCCAGGAACTATAGACAATGATATTAAAGGGACAGATTATACACTAGGTTTTGATACTTGTTTAAATACAATACTTGATGCTATCTCTAAAATAAGAGATACAGCAACATCTCACGAGAGAACAATACTGGTAGAAGTAATGGGAAGACACGCAGGAGACTTAGCTTTACAAGCTTGTTTAGCAGGTGGAGGAGATGGACTTTTAATACCAGAAATGGATAACCCAATTGAGTTATTAGCTTTCCAAATTAAAGAGAGAAGAAAACAAGGAAAATTACATGATATAGTTTTAGTAGCTGAGGGAGTAGGAAAGGTTCAAGATGTAGAGGATGCTCTTAAAGAGAAGATAACTACTGAGGTTAGAAGCGTTGTTTTAGGACACGTACAAAGAGGGGGAACTCCTTCAGGATTTGATAGAGTATTAGCAACTAGAATGGGAGCTAAAGCAGTAGAATTATTAGAAAATGGAGAGGGAGGAGTAATGGTTGGAATAGAGAACAACAAAATCATAACTCATCCAATATCTTATGCTTGGGATGGAGAGAGAAATTATGACTTCAGACCAGATTATGAATTAGCTCTTCTTTTAGCAAAATAGTAGTATATGGAGGGAAAAAATGGTAGATAACGTATTAGAATTAGTAAGAAAAGAGAGAAGAAAAAATAAAATAAAAAGAGAGATCGAAGATAACGATAAAAAGATCAGAGACAATAGAAAAAGAGTGGAGTTACTATGTAACTTAAAAGAGTATGTAAAGCCAAATATGAACTATGAAGAATTTGTAGATATATTAGAAAATATGCAGTCAGATTATGAGGATAGAGTAGATGACTATATTATCAAAAATGCTGAGTTAGGAAAAGAGAGAAGAGATATCAACAAATCTCTAAAAGAGTTAAAAAAAGCTTTAAAAGAAGCATAGTTTAGTTATTGATAGTTGTGTGAAGTATGTACTTTACACAACTATTTTTTATTGCTAAAAAAAGGTTGAAGAAGAGATGAAAATTTGAGATAATATTAATATAATTAGTATAGTTTGAGGAGTGAAAATGGCAACAAAAAGTTTAGAGAGATTGATAGATGAATTTAATAAGCTTCCAGGAATAGGAAGAAAAAGTGCTGCAAGATTAGCTTTTCATATATTAGAGATGAATGAGGAGCAAGTTGAAAAATTTATAGAAGCACTTAGAGGAGCGAAGGAAGTTATAAAAAGATGCCCTAAATGTGGGGATTTTTGTGAAAAAGATCTGTGTGAGATCTGTTCAGATGAATTAAGAGATAAGGAAACTATCTGTGTAGTAGAGGATAGTAGAGATATAGTATCCTTTGAAAAAATGGGGAAATACAAGGGGCTATATCATGTATTAGGTGGAAAGATAGCACCTTTAAATGGAATAACTCCAGATAAGTTAAACATTAAATCTTTATTGGAAAGAGTAGCCACTGAGGAGATACAAGAGGTAATATTAGCATTAAATCCAGATTTAGAAGGGGAGACAACATCTCTATATCTAACTAAATTATTAAAGCCTTTTGGAATAAAAGTGACAAAGATAGCTAGTGGAATTCCAATGGGAGGAAATATAGAGTTTGCTGATAGTGCTACAATATCTAAGGCATTAGATGGAAGGCAAGAAGTTTAGACACAAATTAGACATAAAAAAAGAGTAGAATAAGGGAGAGTAGTTATGATAGATACACCGAGGGGGAACAGAGTACATATAGCAATCTTTGGTAGAACAAATGCTGGGAAATCAAGTATTATAAATAAAATAACAAATCAAAATATATCATTGGTATCAGATATGAGAGGAACTACAACAGATCCTGTGTATAAGGCAATGGAGTTATTACCAATAGGTCCAGTTGTGTTTATAGATACTGCTGGTGTAGATGATATGAGTGAGATAGGTGCACTTAGAGTAGAGAAGACAAAAGAAGTCTTAGCAAAGATGGATATAGCTATCTTAGTCTTATCAAGTGAGATTTTTTTGGAGAAGAGAGCTTTAGATTATGAAAAAGATTGGCTTCAAGAGATTAAAAAGAGAGAGAAACCATATATAGTTCTTTTGAATAAGATAGACTTATTGAAGGATTCAGAGAGAATCACTTTTATAAAAGAGATAGAGAGTGAATTGAAGTGTGAAGTTAATGAGATAACTACATTAAGTGGTGAAGATATAAAAAAGATAAAGGAAAAACTCGTAGAGTATTCACCAAAGCTCATAAACGAAGAGAGATTGATAGGGGATAAGATAAAAATTGGAGATAAGATATTATTAGTGGCTCCACAGGATATACAAGCACCTAAGGGAAGGTTGATACTACCTCAAGTGCAGGTAATTAGAGATATCTTGGATAACGGGGGAATACCTACAGTTGTAACTCTTGATAATCTTGATGAGGGATTGAAGATATTTCAAAATAGACCTGACTTGGTGATAACTGATTCGCAAGTTTTTGGAGTAGTAAATAAAAAATTAGGAAGAGATATAAAGTTGACATCATTCTCCATAATAATGGCGAGAGCTAAAGGGGATTTAGAGACTTTGTATGAAGGAGCTAAAAAAATAAATCAATTGAAAATTGGTGATAGCATTCTGATTGCTGAAGCTTGCACTCATCATCAATTGAAGGGGGATATAGCTAGAGAGAAATTACCACAGCTTTTGAAGAGTAAAGTTGGAGATATAAATATAGAAAATTGTTCAGGGAAGGATTTTCCGAAAGATATATCAAAATATAGTTTAATAATCCATTGTGGTTCTTGTATGTTGAATAGAAGTGAAACATTGAGTAGATTAAAAGAATCAACAGATAAGAATATACCAATCACAAATTTTGGAATGGCAATTGCAGAGATCAATGGAATATTAGATAGAGTGATGGAGATATTTTTAAGGAGGTAAAAAATGAGGAAAGTAGTATTAGGAATGATGTTATTGGTGGGAACAATAGCACAAGCAAGTTGGTGGGGAGGTCTAAATAGTGGAACAAGAGCAGCTATTATTGGTGGATCAGCTTTGATTTTAAATAATTCATACCAAAATAGTGAATTGAAACATCAAAGAGATTTAGACAATCTTGATACACAGATTAGAAGAGATTATGAAAAGCAAGCAGTTGCAGAGAATGCTCATAGAAAATATAGTGGATCGGGAGTGCCAGCAAGATTAAGATATCCAGATGCCAATAACTATAGTGGACAAGGTTATGAAAGAGAGATGAGACGTAGTTCAAATCAAACTGGAAAAGTTATATTTTCTGATGGAAAAACTCAGATAATTGAGTTGGCAGATGGAACAAGAATAACATTAAATCAATAAAAAATGGCTGTATAATAAATAGTGTATCAGAATTTTTCAAGATTCTGATACACTATTTTTTCTATTTTTGTAAAAATTGAAATAATATAAAATTTCTTTGATTTTTAGACCTTTTTAAATATAGAATAATTTTCTAATAAATTACTTCATTTCAAGTTTTGGTATCTTAATCCCCTCTTTTTTTAGTAGCTCCAATGTGATTGAAGTTGTAGCTATACAAGTGGTGATTGGAGCTAGAAAGATTCCAAGTAAAGGTATAAAGAATAAAAGGGTGAAGATACCACCACAGAGTGTAGCCTCTACTCTATATTTTTTTAGGAAATTCAAACTCTCTTCAGGAGTTAAATTGTGTCTTTCTAAAGTATAATCCATAAAAGAAAAACCTGTGAAATAACTCTGTATTAGAAAGATCAAAATAGGTATTATAAGATTGATGGGAAAGATAAAGCTAAGCAGTAAAATTAATATAGTTCCCAATATCTGTTTGAAAAAACTTTTTATACCAATATTGATTCCACGAAGTATAAAGTTAAAATTATCTCTCATTGTAAAGTTAAAAGTAACATCAGTCAAGTAGCTTTCAACTTTTTCAGACATATAGCTCAAAATTGGAGATAAAACTATTATCAAAATAGATTTATACACTAAGTAGTATAAAAAAACAGAGCAAACCCATATTAAAATTCTAATAAAAACGAATATAAATGAGTGGTAATGTTGCAGTTTAAACATATTTTCTAGTGAGGTACTGATATTTAATGAGAGTATGTTACTCAACCAGATAAAAATTAGAAATAATCCAATACTTATAAATCCTGGAATGAAATAGAATTTCTTTAACTTTGCTCTTCTTATAATTTCAAAAGAGTTAAAAAAAGCATTAAAAACTAATGTAAAAGCTCTCATATTACTCCATTCCTTCAAGATGTGTCACATCAGAGAAAAGCTCTACACTAAACTTACCATCAGTGTAATCAACTATTGAAAGACTTGTGTTTTTAGGTACAGAGAACTCCCCTAACTCCTCAAGAGTAAGATTATTAACTATCTTGAATATAGCTTTCAATGTTATTCCGTGAGATACTACTGCAACAATATCATCTTTTTTATGCTTAGATATTATTTTGTTTATCCCTTTTTCAACTCTCTCTATTAAATGAGGGTAAGTTTCACCATTATAAGGTGTGGGATCATACTCTTTAGGATTTAAAAAGAAATCATGGAATTGTTTTGGATAACGTTCCTCAAACTCCTCTCTATTAACTCCCTCCATCTCTCCAACAGAGATCTCCTTAAATTCATCAATAAACTCTATTTTGATATCTCTATCTCCAATGATATGCTCAGATGTTTCAATAGTTCTTCCTAAAGGAGAAGAATAAAAACTTGTAAAAGGAACAGTTTTTAATTTTTCACCCAATTTTTTAGCCTGTTCTCTTCCTTTTTCAGTAAGAGGTGAGTTTGAAGAGCCTTGGAAAATTCTAAGAGTATTCCAAACAGTCTCACCATGTCTAATAAAATAAATTTTCATAATTTTGTCCTTCCTATTTTAATATTAAAAGATATTTGATATAATTATACTATATATTTTACTTGATTTTTAGGAGGTTGTAAAATGAAATTTTTAGGAGTGATACCATCAAGATATGCCTCAACAAGATTAGAGGGTAAACCTTTGAAAGATATTTGTGGTCATACTATGGTAGAGTGGGTGTATAAAAGAGCTAAATTATCTGATTTAGATGAGGTAGTAGTGGCAACAGATGATGAGAGAATCTACAAGGAGGTTGAAAGATTTGGAGGAAAAGTTGTTCTTACTAGAAAGGATCATGAAAATGGAACTAGTAGAATAGCAGAAGTGTGTGAAAAATATAAGGATTATGATGTGATAGTAAATATTCAAGGAGATGAGCCTCTAATAGAGAAAGATATGATTAACTCAATAATAAACTCTTTTAAAGAGGATGAGAGCATTCCAATGAGTACATTGAAATATAAATTGGAAACAATGGAAGATATAGAGAATCCCAATTATGTAAAGGTAGTTACAGATAAGAATGGATATGCTATATATTTTTCAAGAAGTGTTATTCCATATCCAAGAAAATTGAATTTACAAAATTATTATAAACATGTTGGAATCTATGGATATAAGAGAGATTTTGTAATAGAGTATGCTAAAATGGAGCCAACAGCTTTGGAGCTATCAGAATCATTGGAGCAGTTGAGAGCTATAGAAAATGGATATAAGATAAAAGTGATGGAGACACCTTATAAGATATTGGGTGTAGATACTCAAGAGGAGTTAGAAAAAGTTAGAGAATACATTGATAAAAATGGAATAAAACTATATTAGAGAGAAGAGGAGAAAAGAGTGTTGAAAAAGATAGTTGGGTTAATTGTTTTGGTAGTATCTCTAATAGGTTGTACTTCAACAAAAGAGTATAAAGAGATAGATAAAGTACCATTTAGAGTGGAGAAAAATAAAACTAAAAGTGGAGATTACAGTTTAGATTATAGTTTTTTTGAGGATAGAAACTTACCTATTCCCAATAATTTTACTGGGAAGCCATCAGAGTATTTAATAGCTAGAAATGACACTTTAAAAAAATATGGATATGATTTTTTTGAAGGAGATGATGAGGAGAAAGCACTTAAATTCTATAAAGATCTAGAGGTAAGAGGGTATGGAGATAACTCAGCATATTGGAGATGGAAGGTAGTTTTAGATAAAGATGATTTTTTTAAGGCTATTGAAAATAATTTAGAATCTGTGTATAGAGGAAGACCAAGAGAGGTGTTGACACTTTCACAAGGAAGCTGGAAATCTCTAAAAATAACAGTTGGAAGTGTTGGAAGAGTTAAAAATGTAGAGGTTGCTGGAAGAGGTAGATCTGGAGTTGTAACTTATATCTTGGTAACTACAACTGAACATAAGTATTTGATAGCAAAAGAGTTAAATATTAGAAAACTTTTTGCTCTGAATAAAAAGAGGGCTGAAAGTAGCAGTGACATTCTTCTCTATGGAGCAAAGGGTGGAGCTAAGGAGTATCAAGCAAATCCAATAAGAAGGAATATAACTCTATTTCCGTCAGCATATTTTTCAATGGAGTACAGTGGTAATAGAGTAGCTATCTATGGTGGTGGTTATGGTCATGGGGTTGGAATGTCTCAGTATGCAGCTTCAGACTTAGCTAAGAATCACGACTATAACTATAAACAGATCTTGGATAGAAATTACCCAAATACAAAATTAAAAAATATGTATTCACTAAAAGGAGTTGGAAAAATCATAAATGTTGGGATAACTAACTCAGCTAGGGGAATGGATCATAGTAAGGTAGTATTATCAAGTAATGGAAAGATGAGAATAAATGGATCTGGTTTTAAAATAGATGTCCCAGCTAAACAAAAAATAGTGGTGGAAAATAAAGGAAACAGATTGTGGATAAGTGTAAATGGTAAACATAGAGTGAAAACAGTGAATTCTGTAAATATAACTGCTCATGGTTATTACATAACTTTGGAAGATGTTAGAAGAGGACACACTTCTATGCCAAGATACAGAGGGGATATGAAGTTAAATCTATCTAAAACTAATTCAAAGGGAATAAGAGTAATAAATCAGGTTAAGATAGAGGATTATTTGAAACAGGTAGTTCCAAGTGAGATGCCAGAGAGTTTTGGATTGGAAGCTTTAAAAGCTCAAGCAGTAGCAGCTAGAACATATGCACTAAGTGATTATATGAAAAATAGATATGAAGCAGATGGTTTCCATGTAAAAGACACAACAGAGAGTCAAGTTTATAATAATGCAAATGAGAATGAAAACTCAATAAAAGCTATTGAGGCAACAGCTGGTAAGGTTTTGATGAGTGGAGATAGACCAGTAGATGCAAAATATTTTTCTACATCAAGTGGATTTACAGAGGCATCAAATTATATCTGGTAAAAAAGATATTTAAACTTTTGAATTATTGATCAAATTTTGAAAAAATATTTCTATTTTCAAAGGTTTTATATTGACAATTTTTTATTTATAGCATATAATTATTAGAGAAAAAGATAGATTGACTTTATGCAAAGAGGAGGGGATTATAATGGTACCTTTATGTTTTGCAGAATTAAACAAAGATTTCCTCATTAAAGAGATAAAGGGTCAAAGAGGCTCTAAATGCTGTTTGGTCAATAAGGGATTATGTGTTGGAAATAAAGTAAGAGTGATGAATGGCAGTGGTGGTTGCTTTGTAGTAAAAGTAAATGACACTATAAAATATGCACTTAATTTTAGTTTAGCTAATAAAATATTATTACAAGAGATATAACTTACGAGAACAGCCTGTATAGGCTGTTCTTATTTACCGATAAAGTTTGAAATTCAAAGAATTTAAAGTTGATATATGGAGGAAAACAAATGAAATTGTGTGACTTGAAAAACGGAGAGAAAGCTAGAATCATAAAAATTGGAAGAATTGGAGAGCTAAAGAAGAGATTAGTAGATATGGGAGTAACTGCTGGTGAGACTATTAAGTTAGAGAGAAATGCTCCTTTAGGGGATCCACAAGAGTATATCGTGAAGAGTACAGGGATAGCAATAAGAAAAGAAGATGCAAAAAATATTGAAGTAGAAAAGGTTGAAGAATAATTAAAGTAGAGGAGAGAAGGAAATGATAAAATTAGCATTTACAGGGAATCCAAACGTAGGAAAATCAGCTTTGATCAATGCTATTGCAGGTTCAAAATTAAAAGTAGGAAACTGGCCTGGGGTAACAGTAGAGAAGAAAGAAGCAACATT
>NZ_JBEFNA010000035.1:2214-19100 GCF_040199715.1 Fusobacterium sp. SYSU M8D902 | reverse complement strand
AAAGCAAAACTTGATGGTGCATTTAATGAAATTCCACTAAACTTAATAACATTTCTAATTTGATAGTTATTATCTATCTTAATATTATTAGCTCCTTCTACTCTTCTTGGACTATCTATTGTTAGTGTATGTTCCACCATCTTTCTTTGAGTTCCATTTTCACTTCTAAAAACTCTTATCATTAAGTTATGATTAGGTTCTAATATACCCCATTCATTTAATGCAAGTCTTAGTTTTCCTGCTTCGACTTTATATGAATATTTTAGATCTCCAATAGTAGCTGTTTGAACTCCTGAGTTTCCTCCTACTCCTATTGTAGTTTTCTTTCCATCAATTTCTAATAAATCTCCTTCTTGCATAGTAACAATACCTTTACCTGATGTATTAAATGTTACATCAGTTAAAGAATTTTCTAAAGCTAAAGGTTTTCCTGCTTCAAAAGGTGTAGAATTAAATTGAATGAATTGATTAGTAGGATATTTTTCTCTAACAGTAAGAGAACTTTGTCCTTTTAATGTCAATTCCTTATATATCACATTAAAATAGCAATTATATTTATTCCTATAACTATATGATCCTGAATCATGCCCAATATTTTTTCCACTATGATGTGTTAAATAAGTAATTGTAAAATTAAAATTTTTTTTATCTTTCCAATCACTTATTTTTATAATACATCTAAAAGGTCCATTCCCTCCAGAATAATTATCTGTTTCTATTAAACAATTTTTGTTATCATGTCTAATATATAAAAACTTTTTAGTTCCTGCACTCTCAATTGCACCTGGTCGATTTAGTTCATCATAATACATAGTTTTGTTTATTCCAAATTGTTGTAAGACATTATAGGTTGCTCGATTGGAAAGAATCAATCCCCCAAAATTTGTTTCTACTCCTTTTGGTAAGTCATTTGTTCCTATCCACTCTCCTTCATATTCATCAGTGATTGTTATAGTATAATTAATATCGTATTTATGAGTTGATACGCTATATAATTCTATTTTTCTATTATTCCATTTCCAAGTTCCTGTTTTACCTACTAAATATAGAAATTCAGGTACTTTTGTACCTTCTATTTCTATTCCTTCTTCTGTTTTAGTTATTGCATATGCTTTAGATATTTTTCCTTGTAGATTATCTATTATTTCATAGGAATCTTCTAAATTTACTTGTGGATTTTCTTCTTTAGGAATTATTACCTTGTTTCCAGCTACATATCCTACTACTTCTTTACTTTTCTTTTTCTCTACTGTTATATTTAATTCTGCTTTATCCCTTCTTTTTAGTGTTTCTGTTTTAGTTACCTCTTTTGAAGGATTTTCATAAATTACTTGATGTGGTACTTCTGCAAAACTATTACTTATTAATGAGAGATAGAGAACTATGGTGAAAATAATGCTCTGTATTCTACCATAGCACCCCCCCCCCGTTCATTTCTTGTACACTTAATCTATTCATTTTTTTCTCTTCCTCCTTTAGATATTTCTCTTCATTTGAATACTTTTATCAGTAAAATTAAAAACAAATAAATTACCGTCTTTTCCTTTTTCAATATATGATAATTGAACTACTTCATTAATACCCTTTATTGAGTAATCTATTCCAATATATTTAACTTCTATTAAATATTTGGTAGGTAATAATCCTGATACTTGGAATATTCCCGTTTCATCAGGCATAGTTGTTTCTAATTCATTGCCTGATATATCTTTTATAGTAACAATAATATTTTCATAAATTCTCATCTTATCTAAATTAGATAATTCTAATATTTCTGCGACATTTATTTGTCCTGTTAATGTAGTCATAGGTTTTATAGGTAAATAAGCTTTTATTGTTGCTGTATTCCTTCCTTCTACTTTAAGTGGAATATTAGTCTTAATTAAACTAGGACGTTTTATTTCTGCATTTAAATCATATAACACTCTGTTTGGTATACCAAAAAATATAGCTTTCCCATCTTTATTGGTTTTTTTAGTTTCTCCAGCTAATTTAACTTCAATATTTTTTGCTACTACTTCTCCATTATCAAGCTCATCATTATTATTAAGATCAATAAATGCTGTTACTTCGACTGGAGAACTCTCTATGCTCTTAATATTAGCTTTAGGATTTCTTAAATCAGTTATTCTATCTATTCCTACTTTATATTGTTGGTTTCCTTTCTTATCTACTTCACTTTCAAAATTAAACCAATTATTATAATTAAGGTTAAATCTAAATGTTAAACTATCCTTTTTTTCTTCAGAATATCTTGCTTCAAGAGTATAATCAAACAAATCATTACCATTGCTAAAAACAGAAAAAGCTGTTTCATATTTTCCATTTTCTTTCCATGTATTCTCAAGTCTTGTAGTGAAGGTTCTAAAACCTGTATAATAAAGATTCAATGAATATTGATCCTCTTCATCATACAATGTTGATTTTTCATATTCTGCTGTTGCCAGTAATGATTTATAAGATTTAGAATACTCTATTCTAAATCTATCCCCAGTTTGCTTTATTTCATCTTCACTATAAGATAAATCACTATATTTTTCTTTCCATACTTTTTCCCACTCTAATTCTAGAGATTTTAAAGGTTTATATTTTAAACCTAATGTTTTTTCAAATTTATCATAATAATATTCTCCAAAATTTTCTTGTTGATATTTTAATCTAAAATTTTGAAGATCTATTTGCCCTAAAAAATCATATTTATATTCATCATCAGTAGATTTTAAAGTTATATCATCTACATAGTTATTAAAAGTTTTTTCTCCACCTACCCTCAAAGTATATTGATAACCTTTTAATGAATTACTAAATACTAATTCTCCTCTTCCTTTATCTACATATTCAAATTTTTCGTTTATTGTACGAGGTTCTTTGATATACCCTGCTCCTGCTGTTAAACTATCAGTAAGTCCATAATAAGTCATAGCATTTATTCTATATCTATTGCTTTCGTGATCTTCTCTTATATCAAAATCATATTCCCACTCTCCTTTATTTTGTTGGTTATAATCAGATGTTGTATTTATAATTTTTTCATAAATCTTTCCATCTTCTGTATATACTCTTAAAATATATTCTCTATCCTCTTTTATATTTTTGTTATTAAATATAACTTCTCCATTGATTGCTGTTTGAATATCAATGACACTTCCTAAATAAATAAGTTCTACTCTTGATCCTATTGGTACATTTTCTTTTAAAATATAATCTTTAGAACCTGTTACCAAATAGCCTTTATCTTTCCAAAATCTAATTCCATTCTCTCTAGCTCCATTATCTCCATATTTAAAACTAGATAACTCTAAAGTATGCTTATTATAAATCTCATCATAAGCAAGTTTAACATCTCCAAGAAGATGTTCTTTTAAATCATATTCAGCATTTAATTCTCCGAATAAAAAAGCTCCTTGATATTCTAATCTAGCTTCCCAATCATCTTTAAAAGAACTATCATCACTATTTTTATCTCTAGTAAAAATTTTATTAGCTTCTGTTCTTAAATACCCTAATTCAAAAGCTTTATTTTTATTTTTAAAAATGATTTCTTTCTTTTCTTTTTCTTCTTTTACTAAATTTTTAGTAAGATTTAATCTTACATTTATCTCTTCAGGCGAAGAGAAATTTAAATTCATATTTATTTTTTGTCTTTCATTATCTATTCTCAAATTATTTAAAAACACTTTTTTAAACAATTCAGAATTTATATAAATCTCTCTTCCATTTAAAAGAAGATCGTTTTGATTTAACTTTATTTTTTCATCAGAGTAATCTATATAATTATCTTTTACACTTAAAACTACTCTCTCTAAATTCTCTCCCAAATATAATGTTATATTTCCATTTTTTGGATCTTGAGTGTAATTTTTAAAATTAATTGCTTCTAAAAAATTGAAAAAGGAAAAGTATGTGTTACCTTTTTCATACCAAACCAAATAATCTTTACTTTTTAACTCTCCATTTATCATTAGGTTAAAGATTTGCTTTCCTTCTTTAGAATAAGCATTTGTTAAGATTATATAATCTTCTTCTGATAATACTCCTTTTAATTTTTCAATATTTTCTATATTTCCTTGAGCTTGACTCAATACAGAAATTATTGAAAATAAAATAAAAAAATACTTTTTACTCATTTTCCCTCCTTAAATCTAAACTTTTTATTAATTCCCCTTCTAAATCTCTAATTTCTATTTTAGAGCCTTTCTGTACTTCACTTGAATGTTTAGTTGAAAAAAGTTTTTTAGTAGCTTTTAAAAGCCTTATAGAGCCTAAATATTCTTCTTTATTTTTATTTTTTAAAAAAACTTCTGCTTTTGTTCTAATTTGTCCTGTATTTTCTATTTCCATTGAAATAGAATTATTTTCTAATTTTAAATTTTCTATTTTTAATTTAGGTTTCAAATCTCCAATAAAACCAGCTATTTCAATTTTCAAATTTGTATAAATAGACAAATTTCCTTCTCTCTCAATGTTAGGAGTGTTTATCTCTTTAATTCCTAAAATAGCTGTATATTCCCCAGTTTGTTGTTCTTCAGGTGCTTCAATAAATAATTTTATTTTCCCAGTTGCTCCTGCTTCTAAAACTAAATTCTTAGGATAAAATTCTATCCATTTTGACATATCATTTTTACCTTCTTCTAAATAAATTCTATATGAAATTTTATTAGCTAAGGTGTTTGTTATATAATATTCTTGTACTGCTCCACCATTATCTATTCTTTTATCAAAAAGAATAGGAGAAACACTTATATAAGAATATGTTTTAAAAAAACATAATATAAATAATAAACATATTACTATTCTTTTACCTTTCATCTTTTCCCTCCTTAAATTTTTTAAAAAGGGAATGGTAAATACCATTCCCCCTTAAAAAAATTTAACTAATTAACGGGAATAATTAGTAAATTTTTATTTTACAGTTAAAGTTGCTTGGATTGTTCCTGTACCAACATACTGACCACCAACTGCTTCAGTTCCTGCTAAAATAACTGAATTAAATTCAGTTCTTAATTGATTATCAGTAGCTGAAACATTTCTATCACCTTTTATGAAGTTTAATTCTGTTTTCATTGTTTTTACAGTATTATCTGTATCAGTTGATGAAGATAGTTTCTCTAATGTTAATGTATTTTTTGATTCATCATAAAGAGTTGAGTCTACAGCAAATTTTCCTGTGTAAGTAGTAGAACCTACTTGCCCGTTTTTGTCTGCTGAAAAGGCATATCCATCTGCTCTTTGAAGTATCACTGTTTTCTTAACAACACTTCTTGGTAATTTTCCTGCTAACTTTGTTCCATGATCGAAAACAATAGTATCATAAAGATTTCCATTTTCATCAAAAATTCCTAACTCTGGACCTTTAGGTATTACATTTACTCTAACCTCAAATGGTACTCCTGCTCCTACTGAATCGCCTTTTGTTGTCATTCCTATTGGTGAATCAACTAATTGTTGATTAGAAGCTACATGTGCTCCAAATGCTAACGACGACAATGCTAAAACTGATAAAATTGTTGTTATTTTTTTCATAATTTCCTCCTATTAATTTTATTTTTTTATATTTACTTTTTTACTTTGATTGGTGGTGACCTTCCTATTTTTTTCATAATTTCCTCCTATCTAATTTTCTGAAGTATATCTATTTTATTTTTATTTTCTGATCTCCAAATATTTTATAATTATTGTAATCATAAAATACAATATATTTAGCTCCTTTTGGAATTTCTTCCTTTATTATTGTTGATGATCCATTAAATAAACGTCCTTTAGTTCTGACGTCTATTAATGTATTGGCTTTATCTAAAAAACCAATTCCTAATTCTATTCCTCTTCCAGTAGAATTGGAAATTTCTGATTTCCAATATTTTTTTTGATTTATATTTTCAAAATTACTATTTACAATTGTAAGAGGTTTATCAAATTTTCCTTTATAGGCTGACATTTCAACATTCATTCCTACTTGAAATGTCATATTTTGTTTAGTTTTGTCTTTAACATCTTCTACAGATGGAACACTTACTGATCTTATAGATAAGATAAAATTATTTTCTCCATTATGTATAG
This sequence comes from Fusobacterium sp. SYSU M8D902, assembly GCF_040199715.1. Taxonomy (NCBI): domain Bacteria; kingdom Fusobacteriati; phylum Fusobacteriota; class Fusobacteriia; order Fusobacteriales; family Fusobacteriaceae; genus Fusobacterium; species Fusobacterium sp. SYSU M8D902. The sequence goes on along the minus strand of NZ_JBEFNA010000035.1, from coordinate 13,043 downwards.
TTCCATCATCTTCTACATAAACTTTAAATGTTTCTTCAGTTAATCCATCTACCTTTAATAGATTAGGATAAACTGACATATGTTTAGATATATCATTCTCTTTTCCTGTACTTTTTATTTCAATTTTATATCTTTGCATATCCTTGGAAGTATTTTTTAAATAAAATTCGGAATATGCTGTTCCATCTTCATCAAGAACTTTATCATATCCTATTGGGTGTAATAACATTCCATAACTTGAAAATGTTATAGAGAGTGTTAATAAGCCTATTAATAATTTCATATTTCCTCCTTAAATTAATATTTTTGATATTTTTTCATAATCTTCCTTAGAATAAGAAATTCCTCCAATTTCAATATAATCAACAATCATTGGAATTGCATTTTTTTCTTCAAATATCATATTATTTTTTGCAATTATTAAAGAACAATCTATTCCTTTTAATAATAATCTTTCTCCTTTTAATTTAATTGAATTTAAATTAACATAATGAATTTCATCTTTATCTATAATAATTTTAATATCCACAATAACCTCCTTAAACTTTTTTAAAATAAAAAAGACCTGAAAAACTACTGTTTTCACAGTTATTTTTCAGGTCTACGGCTCTTTGGCTCGAATTTCCTTTATGATATACATTATAATTTCAAGGTTTACGGTTCTTTGACTCGGGTTTCCTAACGTATTAAGTATAGCATATTATTATAAAAAAATCTACCTTTTTTTAAAATTTATATAATACTCCTGATGAAATTATATTTTCTTTTACATCAGAATTATAATTATATTGTACATATCCTTTTATGCTATCTGTTCCTAATTCTGCTTTTACACCTAAATCAAATGTAGTGCTATCATTATCATATTTATCTAACTTAATGCTATTTCCTGTAACATTTTTAAATTTAACTTCCATTTCTTTATTAGGTTCTCCAAACTCATGGTTTATATTTCCATAAGTTTTTAAAGTTAGTTTTATATTGTTATCAAATATAATATTTTTTCCTAGTTCTAGTCCTACTACACCTTCAATAGAATTAGTTTTAATATCATCTGATTTAAGACCATATCTTCCACTTTCATCTATTCCATCTGTCATCATATGTGTAAAATTTAATTCTACTTTTGGTGTAATATAAAATGAATCTAATGGTATTTTATAGCTTACCATATTATTTAATCCAAAGTAATTAGTATGTATATCAGACTTTGAATTACTATATATATCTTGGAAAGATAAAGTTCTTTCATAATCTCCTGTACTTATTCCTCCAAATAGACTATTTACTACTTGTAAATTGTCTTTTTTATAAATAGAGTATAAGTTTAATTGTCCAAAAGTATCTTCTCTATTAGCATTATTGAAATCAAAATCAGCTTCTAATTTCCCTACATTAACAACTGCTCCTAATCTTTGATTATTTGATATAGCTTTATCAGCTCCAAAGAATACTTGTGATATTGTCATATCATACCCTGATAAATTTGTAGAATCTACATCTTTATTTGAATAATTAGCTCCTCCAATTACTCTTAAATCCTTATTAGTGTCTACATTGAAAATGTTATCCACTAATAAAGTTTTATTAATTTTTATCATATCTAATGTTTGTTTAGATAAGTTTGGTAATAAATCATTACCAAAAGTCGCATTTGAAGCTCTGTAAAACTCATCTGCATTAGTTATCTTTTGATAATTATTCAATAGATCTGTTAAATATACATTTTCTTTAGCACTTGGATCATAAGCCCCTTCTAAGAAATCAGCTATCTCTGATTTATTAGTAAGCTCATGGAAATCTTTTCTTACTAACACTACATCATTTCCTTCTAACTTAGCATTGAACATAAATGAATCTGATTTAACTTCTCCATTTAAGTTATTAACTATAATACTATCTTTTTTAACAATAGTATCATTAAAGTTGCTATTTGCAACTGTTCCAGAAATATATATATCCCCATTTACTGTATCAGCTTGAAGTTTGCCATTTTTTCCTTGTACAAACTTTCCATCATCTACATTTACAATAGGTTTTGTTGCTTCTCCTGTAATAGTACCATTGTTTACAATAGTACCTTTATTTGCTTCTATTTTTTCTCCATAAATAGTACCATTATTTATTACTTTTGCTCCTGTTCCATCTGCTGTTACCGAACCATATACTACTCCTGTTTCAGAGTTAGTTATAGTAGTTTTTGTTCCTGTATATGAACTTGAAAATAGTGCTTTTCCTGCTTCTCCTGTTTTATCAAACCAAGCATTAATAGTACCATTATTTATTGCATTTCCTCCCTCTGTTGCTACAAGTCCGAATAATTCAGTATTGATAGCACCATTGTTTATTGCTGTTCCTTTTCCTTCAACATACATTGAAAAGTGTTGATTTTCTATAAGTCCTTTTTCTCCATTTATAATAGTTCCATCTACTGCTTTCATTCCTATTCCCATTGGAAGTCCTATGCTACCATCTGAAAGTTCAAATGAACCATTAGCTGTAATAGTTCCATTATTTGTTGCTGTTCCTCCTGCAACAAATACTCCTACTCCTCCTTTTGTTTCGAAGGATTTATCTCCATCACCATCAAATCCATTTCCTTGAATTTTTATAGTTCCATTATTTGTGAAAGTTCCTGATGTTTGATAAACTCCATATCCTTCTCCTGTTTTTACAGTATCTCCATTCTCTCCTATTGCTGTATCAATAGAACCATTAGCTATAATAGTTCCATTATTTGTTGCTGTTCCTCCGTTGATTATTCCTGCTACTATTTTATCATACTGCCAATTAGGCTCTATTTCTGATCCTTTATTAACTGCTTTTACATCTGATGTAACTGTAACTGTTACACCATTATTTATAATAAATTTTTTATTTTTATCTACTGTAAAAGCTGTTTCAACAGTATTTTTATTTTCTTTTATTACTATTGTGTTCTCAGGCTTCTCTATTGGCTTACTTGGAACAAGATCAGTCCATGGTATCTCAGGCTTCTCTATTGGCTTACTTGGAACAAGATCAGTCCATGGTGTTTTAGGAATAAATTTCCCAATATTTTCAATTTTTTTATTATTTGAATTAGAAAAATTTCCATTTAATAATAACAATACTTCTGTATTATTGTCATCTTTTACTATAAAATTCTCTGCTGAATAACTAATTCCTCCTGTTATTAAAAATGCTACGATTGTAGCAATATTTAATTTTACTTTGTTTTTTAAACCTCTTTTTAATGATTTTTCTAAAAAATTCATAAGTTTTCTTCCTCCCATTGATTTTTTTTGGATTATACTATATAATAGTATTGCTAAGTACTCATATAGAAAATCCTCTGCATTGTGTGGAGGACTTTTTTATTTTACTTCTACCTTTCTTATTTCTAATGTTTTATTATCATTAAGAGATAATTCAACATTATCTCCTTCGTTAAGTTCCATAGACTCCCAAAATTCTTTAGGAATTAACAATCTCCAATGAAGATTATTTTTTCCACTGGAACTTAATTTAAAGGCTTTTATAATTTTTTTTCTCATAAAAAAGTCTCCTAATTTTATAATTATAACGTACGTTTTGTACGTTATAATTATTTATACTACTTTTTTTTGAAAAAGTCAAGAAAATTTTTTAAATCTTTAGATTGAATTTCTTCCATAATAACCTTCTCTATTTCTTATTACTTTTTTCAGGATAACCAGCTGGTTCAAAATTAATGTATTTACCATTAATTTTTAAAGTTAGATACCCTTCATATTCTTTTTTATTTTTACTGATTAATTTAAAAGCCACTTTTTTTCCAGCAATTAAATTTTTAGCTTTAACTTTTGTAATTTTTAATGTATTATCAAAATACTTTGTATCTTCCCATAATGTAAAGGTACAACCTTCTTTATAACCTTCACAAGAATAAAATATTTTTCCATTTTTTGATTTTCTTTCATATATATTTTTTCCACATATTGGACAAGTTCCTAAACTATCCAAATTATTAGTTTTATTTATTTTTTCTATTTCTACATTTTGATTGATTATGTTATTTAATTCTTTTTTTGCTAAATCTAATATATCATCTATAGATTTTTCTTCTCTATAGATTTTTTTTAGTAATTTACTAAATTCTACTGTTCTTTCTGAATAGAGATTGATATTAAGTTTATCTAGTATTTCTATTAATTTTTCTCCAAGCATTTCAATAGAATAAGTTGATTTTTTTTGTGATATATACCCATATTTCTTTGCATTTTCAATTATTCCTGTTCTAGTTGCTTCAGTTCCTATTTCTACCCCTTCTAAAATAGCTTTATAAGCTTCATCATCATTATCTTTTAGTTCCTTTTTAAATGGATTTTTAAGATAGTTAGAAAGTTCTTCTTCAGTAACTTTCTTTGATGGAGAGGTTTTCTTTTCTTTAGCTTCAAATTTTACTTCAAACTCTTCATTTTCAATGAATTGTGGCAGTTCATTTTTAAAATCTTTAGGTTCATATTTATAAAATCCTTCTTGAACAACAGTTTCCCCAGTAAGTTTAAAAGTTATATTTTCATCTTTTAAACTTTGAATTGTTACTGTTGTCTTTTCTGTTATAGTTTTTTCTGATAAAAAATTAGAAATAAATCTATTTTTTACTACTTCATAAATTAATTTTTCATTATCTTTTAAATCTTGAGGTACTTTGGTTGTTATTGTGATAGCACTATGGCTCTCTATTTTGCTATCATCAAATATCTTTTTTGTATCTTTAAACTCTAAAGGATAATCTTTTAAAGTTTCTATAATTTTTTTTACCTTATCTTTTTCATTCTCTGCTAAATACTCTGTATTTGTTCTAGGGTATGTAATATATCCTTGTTCATAAAGACTTTGAATAGATTTTAATGATGTTGCAAAATCTATCTTATTGTTTTTAGACAAAAAACTTTGTAAAGTTGATAGAGAGAAAAGTTTGCTTGGTTGCTTAGTTATCTCTTTTTTCTCTATTTCTATAATTTTAACCTTACCACTTAATTTTTTAGCTATTTCATTAGCTTTTTCTTTCGTATCTTCTTTTCTTTCATCAGTTAAAGTAACTTTTATATTATCTTTTTCTAATATTCCCTCAACTTGATAATACTTTTTAGAAATAAAATTCTTTATCTCCATATCTCTATCATATATGTATTTTACAATGGGAATTAAGACTCTCCCACAAGCTAATTTCTGACCACTTTTAACAGTTAAATAAACTGTTAAATTTATTCCAAGTAGCCAGTCCAACTCTGTTCTCGATAATCCTTCATTATATAAGTTTCTATAATTTTCATTGTTTTTTAGATTTCTAATTTCTTTTCTTATAGTTTCTTCTGTTTGTTCAGGCAACCAAAGTCTTTTAATTGCCTTTGTTGTACCTATTTCTTTTATAATATTATCTATAATTAACTGTCCTTCCCTATCTGCGTCACCACAGTTGATTATTTCTGTAACATCATTTCTATTAATTAACTCTTTTAGTATCTTAAATTGTTTTTTTATTCCTTCATCATTTTTTAATTTATACAAAAATTTCCCTGGAATAAATGGTAAAGGTATCTCTTTCCATTTAATTTCATTATCATTTAAATAATTATAAATTGAGTACAATTCAAAAATATGTCCAAAAGCCCAAGATACAATGTACTCACTATTTTCTATATATCCATCTTTTCTTTCTTTAACTCCTAAAGCATTAGCAATATTTTTTGCTAAACTTGGTTTTTCTGCAATTATCAATTTCATAATTTTTCTCCTTTTTCAACAGGATAATTACAATAACATGTATTTTGAGCAGATTTGTTGTCACTATTATCAAAATTATCTATATTTTCTTGTAAAATTTTATAAAACTCTTCTTTTGCTATCTCTTGTGATTCTGCAATATAATCGTCCACTTTTATCTCTTTCATGTAGCTTGCAATTTCCCAGCTAAAAGTAAACCCCAGTCTTTCTAGATCTTTTTCAAATTTTTTTTCAAACCTCAAAAAACCTTTTTCATTTTTATCTACTGAACATTTTAAAAAATTATCTACATTTATGTAGGGTACATTTTTATCAACAAATGTTGTTTCATCAAAAAATATTTCTTTTTCTTCATAAAAAACTTTATATTTTATTATTAAAGAAAGACTTACAATAATTTCATTATTAACTTTTACATCAGGAAAAGCTAATAATACTTTATCATATCCTATTCTTTTCATAAAACCACCTCTCCCGTAACTTCTACAAAATCATTATTAAATTTAATATTTTGGATCAAATACTTTTTCCCTTTTATATTTAAAATTTTTCCAACGTAATTAAGCCATTCTTTTTGTTTAGCTTCAGTAATAATTTCTCCTGATTTCCCAAAATAAAATGTTTTTGTCATTTTTCTCCACCTATAGTTTGAACTTAATAATCTTTCCATAAATTCTTCTATTTTATTCCACTCTGTTGTATCTTGAACTTCATAGTCCCAGAGTTTTTTATTCTTATATACAGCTCCTTAATGAGATAGTATATAATTTCCAAATTACTACTATTTTTGTATTTTTATCGACATAAAAGCAAATTCCTTTCATAACTAAAAGCATACCATGCTCATCAAAACTATTAAATACTTCCCTTTCTTCTAGTTTTTAATCTCATCTTCCACCTCTTCAAAGATTATATATTTTTTATCTTTTCTCTCTTCAGCATTGCATTGTGGTATAACTCCTAGTTCTTGTAATACCTCACAAGGTATAAAAGGACCATTAAATATGCAATCATCACAATCTTCCCATTCTGATTCACTTACCTTTAATTTTTTACTTCCACAAGTAAATATTTTCCCTACTCCAAGATTTCTAAACTCTTTGGTCTCTTTATCTATCATTTTTATTCCACCTCTTCAAAGATTCTCCATTTTTTATTTTAAGTAACCTTCTTCTATAAGAAAATCAATGTTAGCTATTTTCATACTACAGCTAAAATTGACATATGTTATAATAGTTGTTTCTTTGTTGACTTTTTTATTTAACTCATATTGAGTATATAACTTTGGAAAAAGTTTTAAAGGTTTTTTTCCACTTATTTCTGCTTCTAAATCGTTAAAGAGTTTTACAGTAGCCTGTGCTATGGCTTCTGAACTATGCTTAGACATAAAAATTCCCCCCTTATTTTCTTCTTAAAAAAATTATATCATATTCATTTGCAAAAATAAATAAAAAGGTAGATTTTTTTAAAAAAATCTACCTTTTTATTTAAAAATCTATTAATCCATCTGATTCTACAGTATCATTATTTATATAATTTTCTAAATCTAATAATTTATTATAAATTTCTGTTAATGATAAATTGACATCTTCTAAAAAAATGGTTATAAATTTATTAAAATCAAAATCTGAAATAATTTTTGATAAATCTATTTTTAAATTTTCAAAAGAATAATTTTCATTCACTTTTTTTAATAAAAAAGGTAAAATTGTAGAAATTATAGGTAAGTTTGAATCCATAATCTTTTTTTTCTTTAATTCATGTATAATAAATACATTTAACTTTTCTTTTATGTTTAATTTTTCTTCTATGTCTTTTAAATTTCTATCTAGCATTTGTTCTAAGTTTCCATCTTGAGTAATAAGACAACTAATAAACTCTTCATCTCTAAAATCATCTAAATATTCACTCAATAATTCATTCGCTCTTCTTTTACCATAATGTTTTTTTAATAAAGAAAAAGCGATTTTATTCTTCTTTTCTTCTTTTTCTTTTTCAGATAAATTAAAAAAATTATCCATTTTTTTTTGATAATTTTTATCTAATTTTAAAATTTCTTCAATAAATTTATCTTGTCCAAGGTTATCAATTATAACTTTTAAAGGCTTATACCCATTTTTTTTATATATTAAATATTCAAGAACATATTCATCATATCCTTCTTTTTCTATCTTTTCTAATAATTCTAAATAAGATTTATACGGAATATTGTAATTAACATTATTTTTAAATTTTTCATGTTTAAACCAAAATAATTTTTTTCCATGTATTGGTTTCTTTCCTGTTATTATTAAAATAGTATCTTCAAAAGGTAATGTTCTTACTTCTCCTTGTGTCATTAATGCTCTACTTTGATAGTTTTCACTATATGTTATTTGACCTTTTGTTTTACTCTTAGTTTCTATTTTAATAGTTTTAGTTCCCAACATATCCGATATTAACTTAGGTGTTTCACTATCATTTGGGGTAAAATATAATTGTCCGTGACAGTTAGCTATTATACTATTATCTTTTCCATAAATTTTATTCAGTTGTGATATAGCTTGTGTAATTAATAATACTTTAAGACCATATCCAGCAATATAGGCTAAAGCTTTTTCTAATAATCCTAAGTTTCCTAAAGCAGGAAATTCATCTATCAAAAATAAAATTCTTTTATTTTTAGAATTTTCCTTCTTCTCTTCTTTTTTTTGAAAAAAATTAAATAAATTTTCTTTAAATTTTTTTACTAAAGTTTGTTTCTCTTTTTCTATTTTTTTTCTATTTCCAAATTCCATTTTATCTGTTAGTTCAAAAATAGTTTGAGTTATTATTAGTCTAAATAATGGTCTAGTCATATCTATTGCCCTTGGTGGGGTAATTAAATATAAACTTATTTTATTATTCATAATATCTCTAGGTGTAATATCAGAAGATTGTATATTTTTCATAATTCTTGGGTCACCAAAAATTTTTAGTTTATTAACACATGAAGAAATAATACTACCCCTCTCTTTATCAGGAGTATTCATTAAAGATGAAAAAGTTGAACCAACTAATGGGTGTAATGTTGTTAATTCATTATATAGTTCCATAAAATCCAAATTAGTGCCAATTTGATTTTTTAAAGTTTCATAATGATTAAAAACTTGGTAAGTATCATCATCAATTGTTTCTCCATATTCATTTAATTTTTTTGCTAAAACTCTTCCCATTTTATCTATTAAAGGTTCGTTTGGATCTGTTAAAAACTTCATTACATCTAAAAATGTAGCATTTATATTTACATATTTAACATGAATAATAACGGCTGTTAAAAGATTAATAGCCGAACTTATCCAATGGTCTGCTTCTCCTTTTCCATCTACATCTATTAATGTCATTGCTATTACTCTTGAATCTTCTTGTTCACTTCCTGTTCCTACTTTTACAAGAGCTAAAGGATTATAACATATACCTTCTCCTGATGAATCCATCGGGTTAAAGTATACACACTTTTGTCCTAAAACACTTCTTCTAAAACCACTTGTTAAATCCCAACATTCTCCTTTAATATCATTAATTATAACGGAACTTTTCCAAGTCCATAATGTTGGAAGAACTGTATTTACACCTTTTCCTGAACGAGTTGGAGCCATTACCATTAAATGTTCTACTCCATTATGAGATATTAGTTTATTATCTTGAGTTAAACCTAAAATTACCCCATCTGAAGGATCTAATATTTTCATATCTTTAATTTCATTATTGTTAGCAAATTCAGCTGTTCCATAATAATCTAATTTCTGTTTTTTATAAATGTATATAAAATAAAATAATCCTAAATTTCCAAATAATAAAAATTTTTTAAAATTTTCTTGTTCTTTTGAACTTAAATTTTTATTAAATAATAAAAATAAATTAAAATAAATCCCCTCATTATTACCAATTTTATTTTTATTTAAAATTAAAGTTGGTTTTAATATATTGGTAATATTTATATATTTATTGCCTAATGAATACATAAATAAATTATTTAAAAGTAATAAAAACAATAGTTCTAACATTATTAAAAATTTTTTCTTTTTATACATTTTTCCTCCACAATATTTTTTAAATAAAAAAGACCTAAAAAACTACTGTTTTCACAGTTATTTTTCAGGTCTACGGCTCTTTGGCTCGAATTTCCATATTTATGATATACATTATAATTTCAAGGTTTACGGTTCTTTGACTCGAGTTTCCTAACATATTAAGTATAACATATTATTTTATTTATTATGGGAGTACCCATACCCCTGTTGAGCTTATCAAAATTACAACTTCGTAAACTTCATTGAATTTTTCAAAGCCCTCATTAAAAAATTATACTATTCATCTTCTTTTAATACTTGAGAATGAATATCTCGTATAGATACTATATCTTTTTCATCTTCTGAAATAATTAATTTTTCTTTCAATTTTTCTTTTTCTATTGATGTCATATTTATAATCTTCATTATATCCTCCTTTTTTAAAAAATCTGTTTCTTCCAAAAAACCTATTTTTTTATATAAAATTTTGTAATCAAATTTTAGAATTTCAGATAATATTTTTAAATGAAATGGGTTTATTTTTAATTTTTCTCCTGTTTCAATCTTATAAATATCTGCTATATTAATTCCACTTAAAACGGATAATTTTGCAAGTGAAATTTTTTTTTCTTTTCTTAGATTTTTTAAAATTTTTCCTATTTCAATTTTATTTTTATAATAATTTTTTAATTCCATATTCTATTCCTTAGTAATTAAAATAAAATCAATAATTATGATTTGATTTTAATTTTAGTTTTTGATATCTGTTATTGATTGGTGCAAATTTCTTGCCCACTTGTGTGCAAATTTCTTGCCCACTTGTGTGCAATTTTTCTGCCCACTTTATAACAATTAATTTTAGTGCTTTTGTTGTGTGCAATTTTTCTGCCCACTACATATACACTTTAATTTTATTATATTTTATTCATATTAACTATATTAACTATATTGTCCACTTATATCCACTTGTATTAACTATATTGTCCACTTATATCCACTTGTATTAACTATATTGTCCACTTATATCCACTTGTATTAACTATATTG
>NZ_JBEFNA010000035.1:0-2117 GCF_040199715.1 Fusobacterium sp. SYSU M8D902 | reverse complement strand
TTGTCCACTTATATCCACTTTGTTTTTCATTATTTTTTGGATTTCATTTTTTAAAGTGGAATAATAAAATTTTTGATTTTCTCCTTTTAATTTTAATAAACTATCTAAGATAGCTTTATCAGTAATTCCATTGAAAATTTCTTCTTCAACTTTCAGTTTTTCATATTCCTCAAGTTGAAGAAATTTATTAAAAAGAATATTGTCGTCTATAATATCTTTATTTTTGTCCACTTGTTCAACCACTAAATTTTCTTTATTTTTGTCCACTTGTTCAACCACTAAATTTTCTTTATTTTTGTTCACTGAATTTATTTGTCTTTGTTCTTTCTTTAATAAAGAAATAAAACAACCAGTTTTATTTTGTATTAAAGAATTAGCCATAACATTCTTATAATTAGAAGTTAAGTACTCAAGAGTTAGTGATAATTTATGTTTTTTTAAAAAACTAGATATAATATTTTCTAAATAGCTATTCCAATTTAGATCTAATCCATCAAAACTTAAAATTAAATTTTTAATTTTTTCTAATTCTAAGTTTTCATTTTTAGTGTTTGTATATTTATCCACCTGATTATCCATTTCGTTTTTATTTAAAATTTTATTTATTAAATCCATTTTTTTATCTTTTCCTGAATATGGAATCTTCATATTTTTACAAAGAGTCCTTAAAGATAAAGTTGTATATTTTTTTAAACTTTTTTCATCTATTTTTAAAGGTTTGTTAGTGTCTGTTATTTCGTCCACTAAATTATCCATTTCTTTTACTGGATTTTCAGTTTGTAACATAATTTTATCTATCAGTTCAGATTTTTTATCTTTTCCTGAATATGAAATCTTCATATTTTTACAAATAAGTCGCAGATCTCTATATGTTTTTCGTTCTAATGTAGAAATCGAAAAGCTCTTTAAATCTTCTAAATTTAAATTTTCATCATTAATCAGTCTATTATATGCTAAATCTAAACTTGATTTTGAGTTATAAATAATTTCTCTCACTTTAGAAATATTTACCTTATAATAAGTTTTTAATGGAATACCTGCTTTTTTCAAATAAAGTAGATTTTTTTCAACTGATTCATTTTTTAAATTATTGATTCTACTAGCTTTTATACCAGTATGTAATAATAGATCAGCATTAGTTATATAAAAATATCCTTCATTATCTAATTTATAGTTATTTTTATAGTATTTTTCTTTATCAATAAGAAAAGTAATAAATGTGGCTAATTCTAAGCCAAGAACAGAATATAATTTTCTGTTCAACATTAAAAATGAATCTTGTGACAAGATATCATAAATATCATTGTCATCTATAGATTGATAAGTAGATTTAATTTTATTCCTTCTACTTATTTTTAAATCGGGTAATTTAATAATATTATTCATTTTTCCTCCTGTTTATGATTGGAAAAAGTATAATAAATAAATCCTTGACATTAGTATAATTTTATAATAAAATATAGAAAAGATAAACTAAAATTTGATTTAAGAATGAGGAGTTGTAGCGAACTTCCTCATTTTTATTATACTTTTATTTTAAAAAGGTAGATTTTTTTTTAAACTTTATAAAATTATATCACAATTTTTTAGAAAAATAAATATTAAAAGCAAAAATATTTATATTAATAAAAAAAGTAGAAAGTCAGAAGGACTTCCTACTTAAAAAACTATCTTTCATTTCCTGAATTTCCTCTTCCTCTTGTTTCTCTTCCTCTTATTAACTTTTTAGAAGCAATAATATTTTTTTCTTTTTCTTCTACAAGGTCTTTAATTTGAAAAATATTTTTAAAAGTTTTATTATTATTAAATTTATTTATACTACATAATACACCACTAACGTTATATCTTTCTTCATAAGAATTTTGACAATAAATATCTCTAGTTCCATATCCTATATGTTTAAAAACTTCTCTTGAAAAATCTATAAATCTTTTACTTTTTTCTCTTTCATTCATATCACTTTTTAAAATAATAGGTGTTTTTAATTTTCCATTTTTATAGTATTCTTTAGTTATATATTCATATTTATCTTCATTGAAATGTGTTTTGCAAGTGAATTAATAATGTTTTGCCACTTAAATTTGAAACAAAATCCATTGTAAATTTTTATTGACTAG
>NZ_JBEFNA010000034.1 GCF_040199715.1 Fusobacterium sp. SYSU M8D902 | reverse complement strand
ATTTCTAAATTCATCATATCCCTCCAATATTATTTGCTTAAAAAAATTAATTTAAAAAAATTCGCTTTTTTAAACAATTATGATCATTTTAATAAACATATACAGAAGTTTATTGAATTTAATAAAAATAGATTAAATTATCTGTATGATGAGGCTTGTGAATTCATAAAAGAAACAAGTAAAAACTATCCTTTAGAAAATATAATACTATCATTTTCAGGTGGGAAAGACTCAACAGTATCTGCTGATTTAGCTGTTCGTGCTTTGAGTGAACCAAGTTTAGTACATATTTTTGGAGATACAACTTTAGAATTTCCTATGACAATGGAGTATGTTAATAGATTTAGAGAAAATAATAGGAAAGCAATATTTAAAGTAGCAAAAAATAAGGAACAAAATTTTTATAAAGTTTGTGAAGATATTGGACCACCAGCAAGGATGTTAAGATGGTGTTGTTCAATGTTTAAGACAGGACCGATAACAAGGGTTTTGAATAATTTATATAAAGATAAGCAAGTATTAACATTTTACGGAATAAGAAAATGCGAATCTGTAAGTAGAAGTAAATATAATAGAGTTGAGAATAGTGCAGATGCAATTAAAATTAATAAACAAACAGTAGCATCACCAATTTTTTATTGGAAAGATATTGATATCTGGTTATATATTCTTGGTGAAAAAATAGATTTTAACGATGCTTATCGTTTAGGATATGACAGAGTGGGGTGTTGGTGTTGCCCAAATAATAATGAAAGAGCTCAGTTTTTATCAAGTATATATATGCCTGAACAAAGTGAAAAATGGAAAGAATTTTTAATTGAATTTGCTAAAAAGATTGGAAAACCAGATCCAGAAGTTTATGTAAATAGTGGAAAGTGGAAGGCTAGACAAGGGGGAAATGGATTAAAAGCATCAGATGATATAAAGATAAAATTTTCTAACTGTACGGCTGAAGAACAAGCAAAAATTTATCAATTAAATAAGCCAATAGATGAGTGGTTTTATGAATTGTTTTTACCTTTTGGAAGGTATGCACCAGAACTTGGAAGAAAATTAGTAAAAGAAAGAATAATTGTGGATATAAAAACAAATATTCCAATAATATCTATCCAACCATTTGTACAGGAAGGATATGAGTATTCTGTAAAAATAAAAACTATGAATGTAAAAAAAATTGAAGATATTCAAAGAATGATAGCCTATCAAATCAAAAAATATAATGCTTGTAGAAAATGTTTAAAATGTGAGTCATTATGTAAGTTTGGAGCTATTTCAATAAAATATGATGAATACCATATTTCAGATAATAAATGTAAAAGATGTAAGATGTGTGTAACACCTAAGTATTTAGTAGGTGGTTGTTTGATGGATAGATATTTAAAAACAAAAAATTAAAATAGTTTGGAGAAAAGAATGGAGAAAATGAAATTTAGAGGGCACGAAACTTTTTTTATAAGAAAAGGGTGGCTTAATAAAGGAATGAGGAATATAATAAAAGATCCATATGTTTTTATGGGAGTAAATGGAAATCCTAGTGATATTTTAGGTATAGGGACTAATATGATTAAATCCTTGAGATACTGGTTACAAGCTGTTGGAATTAGTAAAGAAAAAATGAGTGGGAAAAAAATGCAAGAGCTTACAGAATTAGGAAAAATAATAAATGAAAATGATCCATATACTGAAGAACTTGGAACATTAGCACTGTTACATTATTCTTTAGCTATAAACAAGGAATTGGCAACATCTTGGTATTTTTTCTTTAATGTATTTTCTAATATAGAATTTACGAAAGAGGATTTTATAAATCAATTGAAAAATTATATAAAAATAAATGGAGTAGATGTTTCTGAAAGAGCTATTGAAGATGATTATAATTGTATATTAAGCACTTATATTCCAAGAATAAAGAGCTCAACAAGTAAAATAAATCCAGAGAGTAATATTGATTGTCCACTTGGAGAATTAAATTTGATAGATATATTAGATAAAAAAGAGAAAATTTATAAAAAAGTACCAATAGTTTTTGAAAAGTTACATCCTCTAATTATTTTGGCAATAATATTAAAAGAATATCCAGAAAAGAAAGAGGTTAAAATATCATCTATTTTAGATGAAGATAAAAGTATAGGAAAAATATTTAATTTGGATATGATAAATCTTTTAAAAATTCTATATATATTGGAAAGAATGGAATATATAAAAGTAATTAGAACCGCAGGTTTAGATGTAATTAGAATAGAAACTAATATGGATTATATAGGTGTAGTAAAAGAGTATTACAATTCAATAAATAGTTATTAATGGAGAAGAGATATGGGAAAGAAACATATAGAAACAGTAAAAGATTTTCAAACTTCAATAAATATAGCTCTTGATCTATATGATGATAGAAAGATAGAAAATTTTATACCAACAGTATCAGCAATAAAAATAATAGAAGAAATTTTATTAAGTACAAATATAAACTCTACACAAAGAGCTAAAATGCTAGTAGGAGCATATGGAAGAGGTAAATCTCATATAGTTCTTGTAGCTTTATCTGTGTTATTTAAGAAGAATAAAGAGATATTTGCTAGAGTATTGGAAAAAATTAAAAGCTATAACAAAGATATGTATGAATTTATAAGTTCTTATATAGAGAGTGACAGAAAAATTTTGCCAATAGTTATTTCTGGAAATGGAAGTACATTATCTCAGTCGTTTCTTTTAGGATTACAACAAACATTAAAAAATGAAGATTTGGAAGAACTTATACCAGATACAAATTATTCAGCTGTAATAGCAACAATAGAGAATTGGAAAGATAATTACCCAGAAACATATGAAAAATTAAAAGAAAAATTGGAGCAACCAATTACAAATTTTATTTTAAAAATAAAAGAGTATGATTTTGAAAGCTATAAAAGATTTGAATTGATATATCCACAATTGACTTCTGGAAGTAGTTTTAACCCTTTTAATGGAATAGATATAGTTGATTTATATGAGAAAGTAGCTATAAAGTTAAAAGAAAAGGGATATCTAGGGATATATGTAGTATATGATGAGTTTAGTAAATATTTAGAAGGAAATATTGAAAATACTGGGAATAATGAAGTTAAATTATTGCAGGATTTTGCAGAAAAATGTAATAGAAGTGGAAGTTTACAACTTCATCTCTTATTGATAAGTCACAAAGAGTTATCAAACTATTTTTCCAAAAATTTAACTAAAGAAAAAATAGATGCTTGGACAGGTGTTTCAGGAAGATTCAAAGAGATTTTGGTACAAGATAATTTTGAACAAACTTATGATGTAATATCACAAGTTATAAAAAAAGATGAAAAATACTGGAAAAAATTCCAAATAAAGTATAAAGATAATTTTGAGATTTTGCAAGAAAGCACAACAATAACTGAAGGATTAAATGTTGGAAGAGAGGATAGAGAGAATATTATTAAAGGTTGTTATCCATTACATCCAATTTCAACTTTTATACTTCCAAGGATTTCAGAAAAAATAGCTCAAAATGAAAGAACTTTATTTACATTTCTATCAGCAGAGCAAAAATATACACTTAATAGTTACTTAAAAACATATGACGAAGATAAATTTAAGATAATAACTCCTGATTATATTTTTGATTATTTTGATCCGTTGTTAAAAAAAGAAAATTACAATAGTGATATTTATAAGACATATAAACTATTAAAAACAGTCTTAGTAAAAGTGGAAGAAAATTCTTTAGAGAGTAAAATTTTAAAGACAATAGCATTAATATATTTTATTGAACAATTTGAAAGAATAGCTCCTACTCGCGATACAATAATAGAGATATATAAAAGTGAATATTCCGTTGAAACTATAATTGAAGTTTTAAAGAAATTACAAGAAAAAGAATGTATAGTCTATTTAAAATTGAGTAATAATTACTTAAAGATAAAAGAAAGTAGTGGTGTAGATATAGAGAATGAAATTATAAGATATAGAGAGAAACACTTAACTAAAATACCTTATATAGATTTACTTAATAACTTACCATTTGATAATTTTCTTTATCCAACTAGATATAATGATGAAAATGAAATAATGAGATATTTTAATTTTGTTTTTATAAAAAGTGGAGATATTTATAGTAAAAGATATTTAGAAATAAGGGATGAGTTTAGTGATGGAGTTGTTTTTGGGGTAATTCCAGCTTCACAAGATAATATAGAAGACTTACAGGAGAAGTTAAAGAGCGAAATTAAAGATGAACAGATGATATTCATACTCCCTAAAAAATACAAGAATATCAGTAGTCTAATATATAGATATAAAAGTATAGAGGAGTTAAAACGACTAGCACAAGATGATAGTGTTTTAAGAGATGAATATGAGTTAATTCAAAATGATTTACAAGAGGTTATTTTTAATTATATAGATTCCTTTGTTCGTCCAGAAAGATTAGAGGTTGAATATTATTATTTGGGAGAAAAGAGAGGAATTTATAGAAAAGCTCACCTTTCAAATCTCTTGTCAGATATATGTGAAAAAATTTTTTATAAAACACCATTGATAAATAATGAAACTATAAATAAAAATATTATATCTACAGCAACATTAAATAGCAGAAATAAGATAGTAAGAAAATTATTAGATAATGTTTTAGAAGAAAATCTATCTTTAAGAGGTACAGGACAAGAAGTAACTATAGTTAGAAGTTTACTTTTAAATAAAGGAATATTAAAAAAGAATATATATGATAATTTGGAAATTAACCTAGATATAGAGGATGAAAAATTAAAAAATATTTTAAAAATTATAGATGGATTTTTATCTAAGGAGATAATATCAAATTGGAGAAACTTTAAGGAATTATATGATAGATTATTATTACCAGAAAATAATATTGGAATAAAAAGAGGAGTAATTCCAATATATTTAGCTCTATTAATACATAAATATAAAAAGTTCTTAATAATTAAGAATAATGAAGTAGAAGAAAAAATAGATGTTGAACTTTTAAATAAGATAAATGAAAATCCAGAGAGTTATTCAGTATATATTGAAGATTGGAATGAGGAAAAAGGGAATTACCTGACAGAGTTAACAAAAATATTTGACGAGTATACAGTTGGAGATAATGGGGGACTAAATAATTTCAAATATCAAGTTGGAAGTATGAAACAATGGTATTTATCTTTACCAAAATATAGTAAGGAAACAATAAGTGAATATGTTGGAGAAGATCAATATCAAGAGATAGAAAGAGTAAAAAAAGAGTTTTTAAATAGTTTAAAATTAGAAATAGATAATCCAAGAGAGTATATTTTTGAGAAACTGATGAATATATATGGATATAATAAATTAGACTTAGATATATTACAAGATATAAAAAGAACAAAGGTATATTTTGAAGGATTATTAGAGAAATTAAAATTGAGATTAATAGAAGATGTGAAGAAAATATTTAGTAAAAATAGTGACCAATCTCTAATTTCAATAATGAAAAATTGGGAAGAAGAATTAAATGAAAAAACTAAAGAACATATTTTTAATAAGAATGAAAGTAGAGTTTTGGAATTAATTCGTAGTTCTAAAAATAATGAGATAGTTTTTATTGAAAAAATAGCAAGAATGTTAACCTCTTTAAGAGTAGAAGATTGGAATAATAGTATAATAATTAAATTTTTACAAGAAGTTAAAGAGTTTAAAATTACTGTAGAGGAGTTTAATAGTAATTCTTTGAATAAAGAAGAGGGGAAAAATAATTCTTATAAAATAACTTTTGTAAATGAAAATGGAAATGAACAGGCTAAAACTTTTGATAAAGTAGAATATACAAGAAGAGCAAGTTTACTTTATAACGATCTATTGAGTTCTATAGATGAGATGGGGGAATCAATATCTCAACAGGAGATAAGACAGATATTAATAGAGATATTGGAGAAATTTTGTTAGGGGGATTTAGATGAAAATAGCATATTTTGATAATTCAGCCACTACATTTCCAAAGCCTGAGCAAGTGTACTCTTTTATGGATAGTTTCTATAGAGAGAATGGAGTCAATGTAGGAAGAGGACAACATAAGTTAGCTTCAAAAGCAAATTATTTAGTTGAAGAAACCAGAGAGTTATTAAAAAAATTACTACATTGTGAAAATAAAGAGGTGATTTTTACTAATACAGCTACTGAAGGGTTAAATTTATTATTAAATGGAGTGGAGTGGGAAAATGATATAAACATATATATATCTCCATTTGAGCATAATTCAGTAACAAGAACTTTGCATAATTTAGAGAAAAAATATAGGTTAAATATTGAAATATTAGATTTTAATAGAGAGTTATGTGAATATGATTTAGAAAAAATATATCAAAATTTTGAAAAAAAGCCACCTAAATATATAATTATAAGTCATTGTAGCAATGTATTTGGAATAGTTGCTCCAATTGAAGAGATAACTAGAGAAAGTAAAAAATATAAAGCATTTAACATTATTGATATGTGCCAAACTGCGGGACTTATAGAGACAAATGTTGGAAATGAAAATATAGATGCAGTTGTTTTTGCTGGACATAAGACACTTTATGGACCATTTGGAGTATCGGGAGTAATTTTAAAAAAAGGAATAGAGCTAAAGCCATTGATATTTGGTGGTACAGGTGTAGACTCTGCCAATCAGGATATGCCTAATAATTTACCAGCTAGATATGAAGCTGGAAGTCAAAATATTTTGGCAATATCTGGATTAAATTCTGCTTTAAAATGGATTCGAGATATTGGAATAAAGAGTATTTATGCTAAGGAAGAGAGTATTTTTAAAAAATTAATAAAAATTTTAGAAAAATATAAAAATATAGAATTAATTGGGTATAAAGAACGAGAAAAACAGGTAGGAGTTGTTTCTTGTAGATTTAAGAATTATTCGGCTGATGAGATAGGACAGGTATTGAGTGATATGGATATAGCAGTGAGAACAGGATTACATTGCTCTCCATATGCTCACAAGTTTTTTAATACTTATCCAGCAGGAACAGTTAGATTCAGTATAGGATATTTTACTGAAGATGAAGATTTGGAACAACTGGATAAAGTTCTAGATTACATAGAAAAAAATTCTTAAAAGGGGATAAAATGAGTTTAAAAGAATTAGAAATTAAAGAGGAATATCGATCCTTACAAGATGACATTATTAGAGAGTTTTATATACCATTGTTAAAAAATAGCATAAGTTATAAAAGAGCTGTTGGTTTTTTCTCATCATCTTCATTGGCTGAAATAGCTAAAGGGATCAATGAATTTATAAAAAATGATGGAAAAATAAAATTGATTGCTTCTCCTAAATTATCTGAAAAGGATATTGTAGATATAGAATTGGGTTACAAATTGAGAGAAGAAGTGATGAAAGAAAATATTCTTATGGAACTTTCCAATCCGAAAGATGAGATTGAAAGAAAGCAGATCAGTTTATTATCTTCATTGATAGCCCAAAATTATTTGGATATAAAAATAGCTTTTATGGAAAATGATTCAGCTTTAGGAATGTATCATGAAAAGATGGGAATATTTGAAGATGAAAATGGGAATTTGGTAGCTTTTTCAGGCTCTATGAATGAAAGTTTAACAGCTATGAAAACAAATTATGAAACAATAGATGTATTTTGTTCTTGGAGAGATGGAAGCAGAGCTGAAAGAAAAGATAAAGCTTTTGATAGAATTTGGAACAATAGTGAAAATAATATTAAGATTTTAGAATTTCCTGAATTAAAAAAAGAGTTTGTAAAAAGATATCCAGTTAAAGAAGATAGTGCTTTTGATGAGGAGGTTAAAGAGGAAGATATTTTACCGAAAAATAATTATCCAATTATTCCAAATAATATACAACTATATGATTATCAATTAGAGGCTATTGAAAATTGGAAAAATAGAGATTATAGAGGTATTTTTGATATGGCTACAGGATCTGGAAAGACCTTAACAGGATTAGGAGCTCTGTGTACATTATCAAAAGAAGTGGATAATAAACTTTTCGTTATAATAGTCTGCCCTTATCAACATTTAGTAGAGCAATGGGTAGAAGATATAGTTAGATTTAATATAAAACCAATAATTGGTTATAGCTCTTCTAAACAAAAAGATTGGAAAGATAGATTAAATAGAGCAATTAGAAATCAAAATTTAAAGATAGAATCAAAGAAATTTTGTTGCTTTATTTGTACAAATGCAACTTTTACTTCAAATTATGTTCAAGATAAATTGGATGAAATAAAAGGAAGAAAACTTTTAATAGTAGATGAAGCACATAATTTTGGATCAACTAAACTTTTGAAAACTTTGCACGAAGGATATGAGTATAGATTGGCACTTTCTGCTACATTAGATAGGCATAATGATGAGGTAGGAACTAATAAATTATATGAATTTTTTGGAGAAAAGGTAATTGAATATACATTAGAACGTGCTATTGCTGATGGAAAATTAACACCATATAAGTATTATCCAATACCGATTTATTTAACACCCAATGAATTGGAAGAGTATACAAATATAACTTATGAAATATGTAGGCATATAACTGTAGATGATAAAGGAAGAAAAAAATTAGATTCGTATGGTGAGATTTTAGCTATTCAAAGAGCTAGAATAATTGCAGGAGCCCAAAATAAATTATCAAAACTAAAAGAGAATATCCTTCCCTATAAAGATGATAAATTTATTCTTGTTTATTGTGGGGCAACTAATGTTTTGATAGAAAATAAGGATATATCTGAAACTAATGAGAAAGATTTAAAACAGATTACAGCAGTTACTCAAGTATTGGGAAATGAACTAGATATGAGAGTGGCAAAATTTACTTCTGAAGAGAGTATAGATGAGAGAAAAGAAATAAAGGATGCTTTTGAAAAAGGATATTTACAAGGATTAGTAGCTATTAAATGTTTAGATGAAGGAGTAAATATTCCAGATATAAAAACTGTTTTTATTCTAGCGAGTACAACTAATCCTAAAGAGTATATTCAGCGAAGAGGAAGGGTTTTAAGAAAATCTAAAAATATTACTAAAGATTTTGCAGAGATTTATGATTTTATAACTTTACCACGTCCATTAGATACTGTGCAGTATTTAACTCTTGAGCAATTAAAAATGGATATCTCTTTAGTAAAAAAAGAGTTGATTAGAATGGAAGAATTTGGGAAATTAGCAATGAATCCAGCTACTGCTAGAAAGTTTATTTTCGATATAAAAGAAGCCTATAAGGATAATATAAGATATTTTGAGGAGGAAAATGATTATGGAGAATGCTATTAAAATAGATGAGAAAATAGTTGAAAAGATAGCAAAGAAAACTGTTATTTTAGAAAAAGGAAATTTAAAAACAAGAGAATTAACAGATGCTAAAATAGTATTAGAAATTAAGAAAATTATTGAGGAAGAGGTGGAGATAGATTAATGAAAATTATATATATGGAATTAAAAAATTTCAGACAATTAAAAGATGCAAAAATTGAGTTTTCCACTGATGAGTATAAAAATGTAACTATAATAATGGGAAATAATGGAACTGGTAAAACTACTTTAGCACAAGCATTTTCTTGGTGTTTATACGGAGAAACAAATTTTAAAATAAAGGATGTTTTAAATAAAGATGTTGAAAAAAATTTAGAAAATAATTTTGGAACAAGTGTTGAAGTTAAAATAGGACTAGAACATGGTGAGATTAGATATGAAATAACAAGAGAACAGAGATATCAGAAAAAAGGAAATAATAGATTAATTCAGGAAGCACCAGAGGTAAGATTAGTACTAAAAAGAAAAGATGGCACAGTTATAAAAGTAAATGATTGGGAGAAGGAGATAAGAAATATTTTACCAAGTGAACTTTCAAAATACTTTTTCTTTGATGGAGAAAGAATAGAAAAGATGAGTAAGGAAGTTCAAGGGGGAAAAAGAAGTAATGAATTTGCTGAAGCTGTAAGAGGTCTATTGGGATTAAATGTAATAATTTCAGCTCTTGATCATTTAAAGCCTAGATCTAAGCAGAGTGTTATAGGTAGATATGAAGAAAGTTATGATCAAAATAGTAACTCAAAAGTAAAAGATTACACAAGGAAATTAAGAAATTTAAGAGAAACAGTTGAAAAAAATCAACAACGTATGAATGAGATTAAGGAACAAGAAAAAAGTTCAAAAGAGATAATAGCTGAATGTAAAGAAAAATTAAAATTTATGGAGGAATCTAAAAAGCTTCAAGAGAAAAGAGATAAAAAAGAAAGTGAAAAACTAGCTTATGAAAAGCAAAAGACTGAAAAGATAAGTTCTTTACTTAAAGATTTTAATTCAGGAGCATTATCGTTCTTTTCAAGATATATGATATTAGATACTATTGGAGAATTAACTAATTTAAAATATGATGAAAAGTCAATTCCAGAGCTAAGTTCAAAGGCTATAAAATATCTGTTAGAACATCATAAATGTATTTGTGGAAGAGATATTGAGGAGGGAAGTGAAGAGTATAAAAATTTAGAAAAGTTATTAGAATATCTACCCCCAAAATCATTAGGAACATTAATAGGAATTTTCACTAATGAGTCAAATATTAGAGCAAAGCAGAAAAATGATATATACAGACATATTCAAGAAAATTATACGGATATTGATAAATTAAATGAGAAATTATTGGAAATTAGAGATGAATTAATTGCTCTTGATGAGAAACTTTTAGGAAAAGATGTAACTAAAACAGTGAATGATCTAACAAGAGATAGAAAAAATGCTGAAGTAGATCTAGAAAGATTAAGAGAAGAGAGAGAAAAATTAAGTAAGGATACAATCGAGAGAGAATACTTAGTGACAAATTTAGAAAGAAAAATAACAGAGTTAAATTTAACAAATAAGGAAAATAGAAAAATAGAGATTTATAAAGCTTATGCTTTAGGAGTATATGAGTATTTAAGTAAAATTCTGAATGAAAAGGAAACAGAGTTAAGAAATTATTTGGAAGATGAAATTAATAGTATTTTTAAAACTATATATGAAGGTGGATTGAGTCTAGATATTGATAAAAATTATGGAATAAAAGTTCAAGCTGATAATTATGAAACAGAGACTTCAACAGCACAGAGTATATCAGTAATTTTTGCTTTTATAAGTGGAATAATAAAATTAGCTAGAGAGTATCAGAAAAATGAAAATAAAGAGTTAGCATCAGAGCCTTATCCGTTAGTTATGGATGCTCCATTATCAGCTTTTGATAAGCATAGAATAAAAAAGGTATGTGAGGTATTACCTGAGATTGCTGAACAAGTAATAATTTTTATAAAAGATACAGATGGTGATTTAGCTAAAGAAAATTTAAAAAATAAGATAGGAAAGATGTACAATTTAGAAAAAATTAATGAATTTAATACTAATGTAAAATAGGAAGTGGAAAGATGTTTGAGAGGGAATATGTTTTTAGAGGAAAACACGCAGAATTTGTAAAAGATTTAACTGGAAAGTTTGGTGGAGATGGGAAGTATCAAATTTTAAGTAGAAATTTAGATGTTTTTTTGTTAGCTCCAATAATAGGATTTATATATAAACGTCAAGGTAAAATAGATAGTTCTCTAAATTCTGAAGGTAAAAATGAAAATACTAAGATATTTTTAGAACAAATGTTAAGAATAAAGGATGAAGCAATATATAATTATAGATTGATAATGTTAAGAGATAAAAAATATGAAAGCTCTATGGAAATGAGAATAGAAAAGGCTTTTAAAAATATAGGAACACCTGAAGGAGAAAAGGATTTAGAACATTTTAATAGCTATATATTAGGTGGAGTAGAGGTGCTATACGAAAAGATAATGTTGAATGCCAAAAACAGCGAAGATTATATTTTAAATATATTGGAATTTATGACAGAGTTTGAAAATGAGAATAATGATGTTGTTGATATATTGGATATAATTTAAAATAATTATCAAAAAGGAGAAATTATATGAAAGTAAGGGCTTTATATGATATTTTTGAAGATGAGAATGAAGGAAAAATAGTATTACCAAACTTTCAAAGAGAATTTGTCTGGGAAGAAAAGCAACAAAAAGAGTTATTAGCTACTTTTCTTGTAGAGCTACCAATAAGTAGTATCTTACTTTTAAAAGGAAGTCCAGATGATTTTAACTACAGAAAACTATGCTTTAAAGAAGAAGTAGAAGGAGCAAGAGAAGAGTGTTATTATCTATTAGATGGACAACAAAGAATGAGTACATTAAAATCTATATTTTATAATTTTTTTGATAAAAATTGGGAAGATAATTGGACAAGATTATATGGTAAACTAAGAAATGTCTGGTTTTTAAGAATGAAGAATTTAGATGAGGATAGTTTTGATATTTTTGGATATGAAGATTTAAATTTTGCAAATGAAAATCTAAGAAAATTTACTCCACAAGAGGTAGTAGATAATATAGAGGTTTTCAGAATATTAAAAACTAAGAAAGATTGTTGGTATCATCCAGAGTACAAATTTTTAAATTCAAGTGGAGAGATTATCTTAAACGATATAGAAAGAAAAAATGAATATATAAAAAAATGTGCTAGAGAGTATTTGATTCCATTAAATGGATTAGTTATAGATAAAAATATACAACAGTATATATTGAGTAGGATAGCAGATAATAGAATAAATGAGATATTTCTAGAGATTGAAGAGGAAGAGGATGAAGTTAAAAAACTTCAAAAAATACAAAGATATTTTTCAAGACCAGAGCTAACTTGTTCATTGAGTACTTTAGTTGATTACGAGAACTTAAAAGAGAAGCTAAAATATGAAATTTGTGCTAACTGGAGAGTGAAAGTAGGAAACTTTTTAGACAAGCTTTTGAGACAAGAGATTAGTTTGATAGAGATAGAAAAAAATGAAATAAGTAGAGGAATAGCAATATTTGAGACAATAAATAAAGGAGGGACACCACTAGATAATTTTGATTTGATAGTGGCTAAGTCAGCAAAAGATTCTAATGAGAAAGCTTTGACCCAAAGAGTTAGAGAGTATTTAGAAAAAGATATCACTATTCCAGAAAGTGTAATTGGAGTTGAAAAAGAATGGAATGCTAGAGGATTGAGATTGATGACATTAAATGATGAGATTAGTAAAAAAATAAAAAATCAATACTTAAATACCCTATCTATATTTTTTCATATTGATACAGATTATGAATCGTTAAAAGTTGATCATATAAAAAGAGATAAAATTTTTGAAATGACACCTGAAGGAATAAATAGTTTAACAGAGAAAACAATAGACTCAATATTGAGAACATTGGCTTTTTGTAATTTAAGATTAGGAATAATTGAATTAGGAGATATATCTTTTGAATTAACTCTCATTCCTTTAGCTTATTTATTAAGTAGAGATGAGATTTGGACAAGTAAAAAAGCATTAGATAAGTTGGAATATTGGTATTGGGTTTCTGTTTTTACAGGAAGATATAGAGAAAAACAGAATATAAGAGCAATAGATGATTTAAAAACTCTATGTCATTGGATAATAGAAGAAAATTACAGAGACAAAAAAGTAATTGATCTAATAGAGAATAAAATAAATAAAGTTTTAACAGTAGATGAGTATTCAGATTTAAAAACTCTAAAAGATGGATCATTAACTCCAACTCCGGTTGTAAAAGGTATATTATCATATGTTTTAAGTAGAAATCCATTTGATCTATTGATAGATGAGGAAGAAAGAATATATAGTAAAATTTTAAGTGATCCAGAATATAAGTTAGAAGAGCATCATTTGGTTCCTTTAGGTGGAGATAAGAAATTAGGTGAACTTTCATCTAAAGTAAGAAATGATAAGAGCCATATTCTTAATAGTGTATTAAATAAAACAAAAATATCCAAAAAAGCTAATAGAGATATATCTAATCTAAAAATATCAGAATATATATCCCAGGTTAAAGAGATTTGTAGAATAAGTCATTGTATTCCAATAAATTTAGAAAGAGGCGAAAATGAGAGTTTAAATAAATATTTTGATAGATTAGTGGGAGAAAGATATATCAAAATTAGAGAAACTCTATTGGATGAGTTACACAATTTAAAAATGTAAGAAATTATTTTCAAAAATAAGCTGTTGTAAGCTGATGATTTTTATTCATTGGTTTTCAACAGCACTTTTTATAATAAACTATTATTTTAGATGAAGTTTTGTTATTTGAAAGAAATTGATATATGTGTTATGATAGGGTTGAGTAAATTACAAATTAAGGGGGAGTGAAATGAAGATATTACACACTTCAGATTGGCATTTAGGAAAGAGATTGGAAGGATCAAAAAGAATAGAGGAACAGAAAAAATTTGTAGATACACTTGAAAAAATAGTAAATGAAGAGAATCCGCAGTTAATATTAATAGCTGGGGATATATTTGATACACCAGCACCAAGTTCAGAGGCAGAGAAACTATTTTTTGATGCAATGAAAAAAATATCAAATTTTGGTAAGAGAGCCATAGTTATAATTCCAGGTAACCACGATAGTGCAGAGAGATTGGTAGCCTCAAAGAATTTAGCTAAAGAGTTTGGAATAATAATATATGAAAAACCTTTTGAAGAGAAAGAGTTAGGAAAATATGGGGAGTTTGAGATAGAGAGAGCCACTCAAGGAGGGGCGTTATTAAATATAGGTGGAGAGAGAGTATATATTTATTCGTTACCATATATGAGTGAAGCTATATTAAATGATGA
This sequence comes from Fusobacterium sp. SYSU M8D902, assembly GCF_040199715.1. Classification (NCBI taxonomy): domain Bacteria; kingdom Fusobacteriati; phylum Fusobacteriota; class Fusobacteriia; order Fusobacteriales; family Fusobacteriaceae; genus Fusobacterium; species Fusobacterium sp. SYSU M8D902. The sequence goes on along the minus strand of NZ_JBEFNA010000034.1, from coordinate 4,775 downwards.
GTATAGAAATTTATTTGAAGAGAGTGATGAGGATTTACCTTATACTAAAAAGATAGGAAGGGTATTGAAATATGGAGTTTCTCAATTGGAGAATATTCCAAAAGTTGTAATGGCTCATCTATTCATTATGGGAAGTATTGGTGATGGAGATGAGAGAGGAGTCGAATTAGGTGGAAGTAAGGGAGTAGACTTAAATGATCTACCTGATGTTGATTATATAGCACTTGGGCATATACACAAGCCAGTAAAATATAGTAAGAAGAGAGCTTGTTATTCAGGATCACCGATAGAGTATAGAGTTACAGAGAATAGATATAAGAAAAAAGTGATAATAGCAGAATTAAAAGGGGAGCTACAAACAGATATAAGGGAGATAGAGCTAGAAAATTATAAGCCTATAAAGAGATATGAGGTGATAGGTGTAGAAGAGGCTATAAACCTATCTAAAGAGCTTATGAAGGTAGAAGAATGGGTATATTTAAAAGTTGAAACTGATAGGTATCTATCTGGAGCAGAGATTAGGGAGATTAAAAAGAATAAAAATATAGTTGAACTAAGTATTGCATACCAAAATAGTGAAGAGAACCAAGAAGTAAATTATTTTGAAAATGGTGAAATCAATATTAAAGATAGTTTCATAGAGTATTACAAAAAATTTGATGGAATAGAGCCAAGTGAAGAGACAATAGATCTATTTATGGAATTGTTAGGTGGGGAGGAGTAGAATGAGACCAATTTTATTAGAGATAGAGGGATTACAAAGCTATAAGGAGAAACAGGTTATAGATTTTGAAAAGCTATGTGAAAATGGACTGTTTGGAATATTTGGAGAGACAGGTAGTGGAAAATCTACTATTTTAGATGCTATGATATTGGCTATCTATGGAGATATTCCTAGAGCTTCGGAACTTGCTAATGAAAAAAATGGTCTAAAGAATTTTTTGAATACCTCATCTAAAAAGCTTGAGATATATTTTAAATTTGCTTTGGGAGAGGATACTTATGAGATAAAGAGAAAGTATGCTCTAGGAAAGAGTAAGGGTCAAGATGAGTTAAAAACAAAAGAACAATTATTAATAAAGAATGGGGAGATAATAGCTGACTCATCAACTAAGATCAAAAGTCAGATAGAGGAGGAGTTTGGTTTATCAATAGGGGATTTTTTGAGAACTGTTGTTTTACCTCAAGGAAAATTTAGTGAGTTTGTCAAACTTAAAGGAAAAGATAAGAGAATAATGCTTGAGAAAATCTTTGCTATGGAAAGATATGGACAGAGATTACAAGATAGAATCAGAGAGAGGGTAAAGGGGTTAAAAGCTAAGGATAAAGAGTTATCTCAAGAGATGGAGAGCTTTTTAGAGGTAAGCATTGAAAAGATTCAAGAGTTGGAAACTCTAAGAGATGAGAGATTATCTATAAAAGAGAGAAAAGTTGAAGAAGAGAAGGAGATTGAAAAGAGGTTTGTTGAATTAAACTCTTTGAAAAAAGATTTTGAAGAGTTTAGTTTTTACTCTAAAGAGAAAGAGCAACTAGACGGTGAAAGAGATGATATAGAGTACAAAAAAGCCAAATTACTTTGTGGTAGAAATGCTAATGAGGTAAAAAAGGTTATTGTTGAATTTGAAGAAAAGGAAGAAGAGAAGAAAAGAGTAATTGAAAGTTTAACTCAATTGAGATTGAAAGAGGAGGCTCTACTTTCAAATATTGACAATTTGAACAAAGAGATTGAAAAAGAGAGAGAGAAGAATATTGAGATTCAAGATAAGAGGGAAAAAGTTGATTATAGCAGAGATGAAGAGGAAAAAATAAATGAGGTATTAAAAAATAAAGAGATAGTAAAATCTAAAGAGGGGTATTTAAAGAGAATAGCAATTGAAGTTGAGGAGTTAAAAGAGATTAGAGATAGGAAAAATATTGAACTTCAAGCTAAGAGAGAGGAGCTAGAGACAAAAAGTAGAGAGTCACTTGCTTTTCCAGAGATAGATAGAGAGAGTATAGACGAATATAGGGTAAAAATCGAAGGGTATCAAAGAGTTTTTGAAAGTTATCAAGAGAAAAAACAGGAGAGAGAGTTAAATTTAGTAAGAATAGGTAAGTTAAAAGAGGAGTTAGAGAGTTTACATCAGGAGAAAATAGAGCTAGAAAGAGCAGTTGAGGAGTTAGAGAGTAAAAAAAGAGAGAATCTTGCATATGAACTAGCCAAAGATCTGAAAGAGGGAGAGCCTTGTCCTGTTTGTGGATCTATACATCATATGAAGTTGGAGCATAAAGAGAGTGAAGATATTGAAATCATAAAAAAAGAACTAAAAAATTTAGAGGATAAAAAAGTCAACAACACTGTAACTATTGGTAAAAAAAATGGAGAGATAGAGAGCTTAGAGAGAAATATTGAGAGATTAAAAGTATATTATGAGGATAGATTGATAGATGAAGATATTTTAAAAGAGTTGATGACAGACAGAGATAGATTTCAAAAGAGTTTGGAAGAAGAGGAGAAAAGGCTAGAGAGATTAAGTTCAGCTAAAAAAGAGTTAGAGTATCTAGTAAAAGGGTTATCAGAGAGTGTTAAAAATATAGAGCTAGAACTAGAAAGATTGGTGGAAAAAAATGAGAAGCAAGAGAGAGCATATTTAGAATTGGAAGGGGAGATAGATAGATTAAACTCTGAGATAGAAAAGTATGGTGAGGAGTTTCTAAATCAAGATATAGAGAGTTTAAATTCTAGAAGAGAGATTTTAAGAGAAAATTATAAAAAGATTGAAGCTTATGATTTAGAGATGAAGAGATTGAGAGCTTCTATCCAAAGAGGAGAGAGTGAGCTACAGGAGAGTAAAAAATCAATAGATGAGAATAGAATGGGAATTAATAGATGTGAGGTAGAAGTTAAGAGTTTAGATGGAGTGATTGAGAAATTAAAAAAACAGATAGATGAGTTGATGGGTAAATATAACTTTATAACAATTGAGGAGATAGAGGATAACTGTATCAATGAGATTGAAGAGACTTCATATACACAGGATATCAATAGTTATGAAGATAGATATCAAAAAGTTACTATTCTATTGAAAAAATCAGAGGAAAATATAGCTGGAAAAGAGTTTTCTATAGAAAAATGGGAAGAGATACAAGTAGTTAAAGAGGGAATAAAAGAGGAGATAGTTCAGCTAATTGAGGATCTACAGAGATTAAATATGGATATTGATGAGATGAAAAAACAATTGGCTCTTTCAAAAGAGAAGGGAAAAGAGTTGAAAGAACTTAGAAAAGAGTTGGCTATTGCAGAGGATTTATTAAGTAAATTTAGTAGTGGTGGTTTTGTAAACTACTTAACAACTAGAAAATTAAGAGGAGTTATGGAGAATGCCTCTTATTATGTGAATAAAATTACAAATGGTAGATATAAGTTATATACAGATGATGAGTGTGACTTCTATGTAATAGATGTATTCAATGAGGGAGTAAAGAGAAGGGTTGGAACTCTATCTGGTGGAGAGATCTTCATAGTATCACTATGTTTAGCTTTAGCTCTTTCTAAGCAGTTACAATTAAAAGGGAAGGTGCCATTGGAGTTTTTCTTCTTAGATGAAGGATTTGGAAGCTTAGATAGCAATCTTCTAGACAAGATTATGGAGGCTATTGAGAGTATTAGAAGAGAGGAAAATATAAATATTGGAATAATCACTCACTTAGAGGATTTGAAAGTTAGAATTGATAAGAAACTACAGGTTGAGAAGGCAATTTTTGGTGAGAGAGGAACAAGAGTAAAAATAATATAAATACACTCTTGACAATTGGAAATGAATGTAGTATATCAGTATTGGGCTATTTAAATGAAAATTAAGGAGATGATTGTAATGAGCACAAAATTTAAATTAGCTGGAATTGAAATGAAATATTTTATTCCAATCTGTCTAGTTGTTATAACTTGTACTGCAATGGGAAAATTACCAACAGGAATGTTAGGGGCTTTACCATTAATGATTGTCATTGGTGTAATTTTTGATTTTATAGGAAATAAGACTCCTATTGTAAAAGATTATCTGGGTGGAGGACCTATTGTTATTATATTCTTATCAGCTTTTTTGGTATATTATAATGTGATCCCAGAGAAATCTTTAGCTATTATGAAGAACTTTATGACAAAGGAGAGCTTTTTAGATTTTTATATTGCAGCTCTAATTGTAGGTAGTATTCTAGGAATGGATAGAAAACTACTGATGAAAGCAGCATTGGGATATCTGCCTGTAATATTGGGTGGAGTTGCTGTATCAGTTCTATTGACAGGATTGGTAGGATTTATAACAGGATATGGATTCTTGAAATCTATTTTCTTTATAGCTATTCCTATTATGGGAGGAGGAATGGGAGCTGGAGCTATTCCTTTGGCTCAGATTTTCAGTACCTCTTTCAATCAGACACCAACAGAGTTATTAGCTGTTATGGTACCAGCAGTTGGATTGGGAAATGCTTTAGCAATAGTTTTTGGTGGACTATTAGATAAGTTAGGTAAAAAATATCCAAGCTTGAGTGGAGAGGGAAAACTTTTAAAATCTCAAGAGGAGATAGTAGAGCAAGATGAGGATCAAAAGAGAATAGAGTATACAGACTTAGGAATAGGTCTACTAATAGCTACAACATTCTTTGCTTTTGGTACTATTTTAAGCAAATATATTCCAATACACTCATATGCTTTGATGATGTGTTTTGCAAGTAGTTAGTTTAATAAATTGCAACTTTAAATTTCCAACTTTTATCCATTGTAAATTTAATAACTA
>NZ_JBEFNA010000033.1 GCF_040199715.1 Fusobacterium sp. SYSU M8D902 | reverse complement strand
TCTTTCTCTATTCTGTTGCTAATGTCCTTAACATTATTTTGTCTCGCTTTCTCGCGGACAAGATATATAGTACCACAGATACAAAGTTTCGTCAATACCTTTTTTTTAAAAAATTTAAAAAAATTTAAAAAAATGGGCTATCCGATCTCTTTTCTAAGATAATCAGATAGCCCTATGTAGTTCCTTCCATATTATTTATCGGCAATCACCCCTTGCAAATACTGTAATTATCTATATATCAATCATCTTTTCTCCAATATATAACCTGAATCTCAATGTCCATATTATTTTTTTAAAACAATACTCTTATCATTTTCAAAATAGCTATGGCACATTTATTCTTGTATATATAGAATATCTCTTCCCTATCATCAGTAATTGATCATATTATAATATTCCTCTGAAAATAAGATATTGTTCTCTAAAATAAAGAATAAAACCAAAATAGAATGAATATTTGAATATATCTCTTACCTATATAGTTTTATAAAGCTTTATTTTCAAACCTTCTTTTAAAAACTTTTTCCACATAAATATCTTCTTAAAGAATTTATTCCATGGGACTCGCCTCCTAAAGAGATTCTTTTCGTCTAGACTCTTACTATCTCCTTGTAATACTTATATACCCCATAAAATTCATTATGTCAATAGCTATTTCCAAAAAAATTTAAATTTTATATATAAAAAATTGGAGTGAATTTTAGATTCACTCCAACTACTCTATTGTATCATTATTTAACTACTATATTTACTATTTTATCAGGTACAACTATCAACTTAGCTAAAGTTTTTCCCTCTAAATGTTTTTTAACATTATCTAACTCTAAAGCCATCTTCTCTATTATCTCTTTAGAAGTTCCTCTCTCTACCTCTAGAGTTCCTCTTACCTTTCCATTTACTTGAATAGCCATAGTTACTTCTGATGAAACTGTTAATTTCTCATCATATTCAGGCCATTTTTCATTGAATAGGTATCCTGTATTTCCCATCTCTTCCCATAACTCATCACAGAAGTGTGGAGTAAATGGTGATAGCATCACTAGGATATTTTTTATAACCTCTGCAAATATCTTTTTAGATTCACTTGTTGACTTACCAGCCTCTAATATGTTTGTTTTATAGTCTTGAGTCTCATTGATAAGCTCCATAGTAGCAGCTATTGAAGTATTGAAGTGGTAATCATCCTCTATTGACTCTGTTACCTTTTTAATTGTTTGATTTAATTTTATTAGTAATGCCTTATCCTCTTTGCTTACTTTTGTTAAATCAATATCTCCAAACTCTAGGTTCTCTTTGTGTTCCATTACAAGTCTCCAGATTTTACTTAAGAATCTGTAAGCTCCTGCTAATCCATTTTCATTCCACTCTAACTCTTTTTCAGGTGGAGCAGCAAACATAATAAATAATCTTGTAGTATCAGCTCCATACTTATTTATCATCTCTTCTGGATCTACACCATTATTTTTAGATTTTGACATCTTTTCAACTTTTATAGCCAACTCTTCACCAGTAGCTTTAGAAAAAGCCTTCTCTCCCTTTATATCCACTTCACTTGGGAAAAGGAATTTATTTTCATTATTTGAGTAGTATGAAGGTCCTAAAACCATTCCCTGTGTTAACAATCTTTTGAACGGCTCATTTGCTGTAACCAATCCCATATCTCTCAACATTTTTTGGAAGAATCTTGCATATAATAGGTGCATAACTGCGTGTTCTATTCCACCTATATATTGATCTACTCCCATCCAAGAGTCCACTACTTCCTTATCAAATGGAAGTTTATCATTTTTAGGATCACAATATCTTAGGAAATACCAAGATGAATCTACAAACGTATCCATTGTATCTGTATCTCTTCTTGCAGGTCCACCACATATTGGACAAGTTGCGTGTTTAAAGCTTTCTGAAGTCTCAAGTGGATTTCCTATACCATTGAACGATACATCTTCTGGTAATCTCACTGGTAGATTCTCATCTTTTTCCATAACTGTTCCACACTTCTCACAGTATAATGCTGGAATCGGTGTTCCCCAATATCTCTGTCTAGATACTCCCCAATCTTTCAATCTATATTTTACAGTTCTTTTTCCGTAGTTATTTGCTTCTACAAACTCTGCTATCTTAGTTAAAGCTTCCTTAGAAGAGATTCCATTAAACTCACCAGAGTTAGTCATTACACCAACTTCAGTGAAAGCAGCTGTCATCTCATCTGCTTTTAATTCTACAACCTCTTTAGTCTCCTTATCAACAGGATTTATAACTACATTAAATGGTAGGTTATATTTTTTAGCAAATGCAAAGTCTCTATCATCATGACAAGGAACTGCCATTACTGCACCTGTTCCATAGTTCATTAGTACATAGTCAGCTACCCATAATTGAACTTTCTCTTTTGTTACAGGGTTTATTACGTGCCAACCTGTAAATACTCCATTTTTCTCTCTTCCTTCAGCTGATCTCTCTATTAAATCAGTATTTTTCATAGCTTCTATTTGAGATTTGATCTCTGGATTTACCTTTAGAATCTCATCAACTATTGGATGCTCTGGAGCAACTACACAGTAAGAAACTCCGTAGATTGTATCTATTCTTGTTGTGAACATAGGTAGATCCTCTCCTGTTTCAGCAACTTTGAATACTATCTCTGTTCCATAAGATTTTCCTATCCAGTTTTTTTGCATTGTTAAAACTTTCTCTGGCCAACCCTCTTTTAACTCCTTATGCCCAGTTAATAACTCATCTGCATAGTCTGTTATTTTGAAGAACCATTGCTCTAACTCTTTTTGAATTACAGAAGTTTTACTATGTCTCCAGCATTTTCCATCTTCAACTTGCTCATTAGCAAGAACTGTATTACAATCTGGACACCAGTTTACTAGAGACTTTTTCTTGTATATTAGCCCTTTTTCATAAAGTCTCTTAAACATCCATTGATTCCATCTATAATATTCTGGAGTATATGAAGCTATCTCTCTATCCCAATCATATGAGAATCCCAATAATTTTAGCTGTCTCTTCATATTTTCTATGTTAGATTTTGTCCAAACAGCAGGATGTGCTCCATTTTGAATAGCTGCGTTCTCTGCAGGTAGTCCAAAAGAGTCCCAACCCATAGGATTTAATACGTTATATCCCTTCATTCTTTTGTATCTAGCTATAACATCACCTATTGTATAGTTTCTAGCATGACCTACGTGTAATTTTCCAGAAGGATATGGTAACATTACCAATACATAGTAGTTATCCTTTCCTTCCACTTTATTATCAGTTTTGAAAATGTGCCCACTTTCCCATTTATTCTGCCATTTTCCCTCTACTTCTTTAAAATTATACTCTCTCAAGCATATCACCTCATAAATAATTCTTTTTCATATTCAATATATCACAATTTTTACTTATTTAACAATAGTTTTTATTTTCAATAAGTTTTTAACCACAATTCACTTTTTCTCTTTATCCTCTGAAAACTATTATCTATAACTTTTGGTGTTTTGGATAGCTCAGTTGCAATCTCCTTATAAGAAAAACCCTTTACCATATAATTAAATACCTCTTTTTCAAAAGGACTAAAATTATTTTCAACAAAATCTTGAAATTCCATTATCTTCTCTTTAGATAAAAAGAGTGTCTCAGGATTATATTTTAGATCTGAATACAGTTCTTGAGAGTAATCCTCATGTCCATCTTCAGTTTCAAGATTATTTCCACTAGCCTCATTCAACAGAATATTTTTTTGAGCTGTAGAACTTCTTACAGCGGTCAATATCTGTCTTCTTATGCATAAAGTAGCAAAAGTTTTAAAGGAAGCCCTATCTTTATCATAGCTTTTTATAGCTTTTAATAATCCAATAGTTCCCTCTTGCAATAGGTCATCTTGATCTGCACCAACCATAAAATAGTTTTTCACATTTAAAAATATCAACTTTTTATACTCGGTAAGTATCAAGTCCAGAGCTTCCTCATCTCCACCTTGAGCACGTATTATTAATTCATCAGTTACTAACTCTCCATTCATCATATAGTTTTCCTTCCTAATGGTATAGTCTACATCTTCAAACTTACATTGATTTTACTATCTCAGAAAGAATTATTCCTCCAGCTACTGACACATTTAAAGAGTTTATCTTACCATACATAGGTATCTTTATAAGTACATCGCAACTCTCTTTTACTTTCTTTCTAATTCCGTTTCCTTCACTTCCTAATACTAGAGCAGTTCTACTTGGATATTTCTCTTGTGAATAATCCTTGCTTCCCTCTCCCTCTGCTCCATATACCCAGTAATCCAATTTTTTCAACTTACTGATAGCATCAGAGATATTTGTTACCTTAACTATATCCACATACTCAATAGCACCTGTTGATGTTTTTACAACTGTCTCATTTATTCTAACAGCATTTCTCTCTGGAATAATTATACCTTTTACCCCGAATACCTCAGCACTTCTTATCAATGCACCAAAGTTTCTTGGATCTTGTATCTCATCTAAGATAAGCACTAGAGCTTTCTCCATTGGAGCTATCTTCTCTAAAAAAGCTCCAAAATCCACATAGTAATCATAATCACTTACATATACTACTACACCTTGTGAGTTATCTCTTTTCTTATCTGTATAGAAAATCTTTATATTTCTTTCAGAAGCCAATCTTTTTATCTTATTTATCTTATCATCTTTAGCTCCCTTAAAAATTTCTAACTTTTCTATCGTTTTCTCTTTATTTTGTAATACTTCTATTACAGGATTTACTCCGATTATCTTCTCCATATTTCCTCCGTTACAACTATATTTCAGCTTTTATTCTCTCAATATTTGCTCCAATATTTTTTAATCTCAATTCCAAATTCTCATATCCTCTATCCACATGGTAGATTCTATTAACAACACTCTCTCCCTCAGCTTTTAAAGCAGCTAGAATCAATGATGCTCCAGCTCTCAAATCACTTGCCATTACCTCAGCTGATGAGAAATTATCTATACCTTTTATTGTAGCTATGTTTCCGTTGATATCTATCTTTGCTCCCATTCTATTCAATTCAGGTACATGCATAAATCTATTTTCAAATATAGTCTCTTTCAACTCACTGCTACCCTTAGCAAGACACATAAGTGTCATTATTGGTGATTGTAAATCTGTTGGGAATCCAGGATATGGCATAGTAGTTACCTTAGCCCCCTGTAGATCTTCCAATTTAGATAGAACTCTCAATCTCTCTCCCTCTATCTCATACTTCACTCCCATCTCTTCAAGCTTCATTAAAAATGCTTCAAGATGTTCTCTTCTAACTCCCTCTACCTCTATTTTTCCATCAAAAATTATAGAAGCTATTACAAAAGTTCCAGCCACAATTCTATCTGGTATTATTGTATATTCACAAGGATTTAATTTTTCAACTCCCTCAATTACTAGAGTTCCTGTTCCTATCCCTGTTATTTTTGCTCCCATCTCATTAAAGAAGTTACATAGATCCTCAATCTCTGGCTCTCTAGCTGCATTTTCTAACACAGTTGTTCCATTGGCTTTTACTGCTGCCATAATTATATTTTCAGTAGCTCCAACACTAGGAAAATCTAAAACGATTTTAGCTCCCTTTAACTCCTCAGTTTCAGCCTCAACATAACCATGATCTATTGTTATCTTTGTTCCTAAAGCTTCAAATCCTTTTAGATGTAAATCCACTGGTCTAGCACCAATAGCACACCCACCTGGAAGAGAAACTTTTGCTTTTTTACTGTGGGCTAACATTGGTCCCATAACTAAAAAAGAAGCTCTCATCTTCTTTACAAGTTCATATCCAGCCACCAAATTAGTCAATCCATTATTCTCTATCTTATATGTATTTTCATCCAATCTCTCTATCTGTAAACCTAAACTTTCCAATAATTTTACCAATGTTCTTATATCCATTAGATTAGGAACATTCTTTAGTACATATGTACCTTTCTCCACCAAAGTAGCTATCATTATTGGAAGTGCGGCATTTTTTGATCCCTCTACCTTTAATACTCCACCTATATTTTTTCCACCGATTACTTTAAAAGCTTCTACCATTTTTTATTTTTCTCCTTTTCTGCCCTGCATATAGGACAACTTTCTCCAAACAAATGATTAAATATTGTCAGTTTTTTAAACTTCTTCTCATAGCCAGGTAATCTATCTTCTACTAGAGAGTAGTGCTTTTCACAGATTTTTTTCCCAAAATTTTTTACATAGTCTGGACCCAATCCAGCTTCCTCAAATCTCTCCTCTATACTCTTTACTACTATCTCTCTCTCATTGTCATCAAAAGCTTCTTTCGTAACAACTACCAACCCTATATTACCCAATAAATTTAAGCTATCTACTAAGGTATATCGTAAATCTATTTTTTCAGCTTCTAAAATATATGGTTTAAGAAATTTTAAAGCTATCTCTCTTTTCATCTTTATATAGGCTACATCACTATTTTTCATTCTCTCTAATATTTCAGGATATACAACTCCAGAGTTCAACTGATCTTCAGTTAATGCTAAAGCTATATTCTCCTTAAATTCATCTAAATAAAAAGCTCTTTCACCTTGAGTTTGTAAAAATTTCATACTAACCTTATTTTTTTCATCTATTAAGCTCTCATCCATTTTTCTCACCCTTAATATATAACATTGTAATAGATTATATCATACTATTGTATCATTTTATAGTTATATTTAAAAGGTTTTTATTTTTATTCAATTTAAAAAATGGTATAATAAAAATAGTTCATTTGTTAGGAGGTCGCTATGAGAAAATTTTATTTTCTTTTTATTTTTATAAGTTGTTTTTATTCTGCTTTAGCCAAAGAGATAACTTTTAACTTCAATGTTCCTGTTGGAAAGATAGAGTATTTTAAGAGTGAGGACACTAACACCCAAGCTCAGGAGTTTTTTAACGGCTCAACTACTCTGGATCTTGAGGAGAAAGAATACTATTTTCTTTTCAGTGCTGAAGGATATCCCAGCATACAAAAAAATCTAGATATAAAAAATTCTCCTGCTGTTGGCAATATAATTTTCAATCAAGAAGATTCAGTTACAGTAAAAGGTAATATAAAAAATAGAGATGCTAAGCTTGGAGGAGTGAAAATCTCTTTCACTGATGTGAATAACCACAGTTACAATTTTATCTCTGATCTCTATGGTAATTATACAGCTTACCTTCCACCTGGAAATTATAAGGTCTCTGCTGAAAGATCTGGCTATACTCAAAACAGTGGTCTGGGAATAATATATGAGTTCACCAAAAGGACTACACCCTACTCTTTGAACTTTGAACTTACTGAACTTCCAAGTTATGTACAGGGGCATGTAGTAGACAGCGAAGGTTTACCTATTCCATTTCCTACTATCTCTATCAAAAATGGAAGTAAAATTATAAAACTTACTGGAGATAAATTAGGATTTTTTAAACTTCCTGTAGACAGTGGTATCGTAACTATACTTTGTCAAAAAAAGGGATATATACAGAATGGAACTGTTAGAAAGATTGAAAAAAATTCCTTTACAAGTAATATCGAAATAGCTCTAAAACGTAGTGCCTACTCTATAACTGGAGTTGTAACAGATAGTACAAAAGCTTTAAGGGGGATAAAACTTCAACTTTTAGGACAGGACTATAAAAAAATCGCCACTACTACAACTTCTGAGAATGGATTTTTTGAGTTTTATAAGATTCCTGGAGATCGTAAGGTTTTCATTGTGATTACAGTTAATAATAAAATAATTAAAAAAACTGATCTCATAGATTTAGATAAGGATATTAAAAATTTCAATATCCTGCTAGATTTTGAGGAGCTATAACAAAAAAGTGTACTCTCTTTCTAAAAGAAAAGTACACTTTTTTTATTAATCATCTATTACATTTAATGATGCTATTCCATTTAAATTTATATCTGCAAAACAACTCTTTCCATCTTTACAATTTATCAACTTATAATAAGCAGCCTCAGCTATCATTGCTGCATTATCTGTACAAAGCTTCATAGAGGGATAAAATACCTGTATCCCCAGTTTTTTAGCCTCTTCAGTAAGCTGACTTCTAAGCAGAGAGTTAGCTGCAACTCCTCCAGCTATGATGATTGTCTTAGCTTTCTTATCCACAGCAGCCTTCAGAGTCTTTTTACATAGAATATCCACTACTTTTCCTAAAAAAGAAGCAGCTAAATCCTCATTTGAAAACTCCTCTCCCTTCATTCTCATCTTGTTAACAAAGTTTATCACTGCTGTTTTTATTCCAGAAAAACTGAAGTCATACTCTCCTACTCTAGGTTCTGGTATCTCTAAGAAATCTCTATTCCCCTCATAGTACATTCTATCTATAACAGGTCCACCTGGATATCCTATCCCCAAAACTCTAGCCACTTTATCACAACTCTCACCAACTGCATCATCCAAAGTTCCACCAAGGTTTGTGAATCTATGCTCCTCATCCATATATAGGATATTAGTGTGTCCTCCAGATACAACTAGTGATATACATGGTAATTTTATATCGTGCTCTAAGAAATTAGCATACATATGACCCTTTATATGGTGAACTGGGATAATTGGAATATTGTAATTATAAGCTAATCCTTTAGCAAATGAAACTCCTACAAGTAGAGCTCCTATAAGACCTGGAGCATAAGTTACTGCTATATAGTCCACATCTTTCATAGTGATTTTTGCCTCTTCTAATGCTTCGTCCAAAATAGTTGCAATATTTTTTATATGCTGTCTTGAAGCTATCTCTGGAACAACTCCCCCATACTCTTTATGTATCTCTATCTGTGAAGAGATCTTATTGGATAAAATCTCCTTTCCATCTTTTAATACAGCTATGGAAGTTTCATCACACGAACTTTCAATTCCTAAAATTATCATAAAAAACCTCCTTTTCTACACTCAATGACATATCTTCTATTATATCATTTTTTTGTAAAAAAATCATTTTTAATGTACAGGAAGCTCATATTTTTTAAATAGTTCCATTATCTCTTGCTTTCTCTCATAGGATAGATCCTCTACTCCCTCCAACGGATATTTCAATCCTAACTCTTTGTATTTGAATGTTCCCAATGTATGGTATGGTAGTATCTCCACCATCTCTACATTGTCTAAAGTAGCTATATATTGAGCTGTCCTTTCCAACATCTGATCATCATCTGTTATCCCAGGAACAACAACGTGCCTAATCCAAGTAGGTTTTTTAATCTCCTTTAGATATTCAGCAAATTTTATTGTATTTTCTAGCTCAACTTTTGTAAGCTCTTTATATACCTCTTTATCAATAGCTTTTATATCTAGAAGTACCAAATCTGTATATTCAAGTACCTCTTTTACCTTGTCAGTAAAAATATATCCAGATGTATCTAACGCCGTATGTATCCCAGCTTTTTTACATAACTTAAATAGTTCCAACACAAACTCACTTTGGATCAAAGGTTCTCCCCCAGTTATAGTTACACCACCTTTTTTTCCAAAATAGTTTCTATATCTCTCTATTCTCTTCAACACATCTTGGGCTTTCTCTTCGATTTTTTTCTCTTTCACATTCCAAGTATCTGGATTATGACAAAATTTACATCTCAATGGGCAACCCTGTAAAAAGATAACAAACCTAATTCCAGGACCATCTACAGTTCCCATACTCTCATAAGAGTGAATATTTCCTAAAACCATCTTATCTCCTTCTTTTAAATTATTAGATACAAATAGATCCATAAGAATAAAGAGAGCAAGTTAGCATAAGCTATACTTGCTCTTTATTCTTTAAATAAAAATTGTTCTCAAACTTCTACAGCTTACATTTTTCCGCTTATAGTTCTTGATAATACATCTAATTGTTGCTCTCTAGTTAATCTTACAAAGTTAACTGCGTATCCAGAAACTCTGATTGTTAACTGAGGATATTTATCAGGATTTGCCATAGCATCTTCTAATAACTCTCTATCAAATACGTTTACGTTTAAGTGTTGTCCACCTTGTGGAGTAAAATATCCATCCATTAATGTTACTAGGTTCTCCACTCTATCCTCTTTTGCTTTTCCTAAAGCTGCTGGTGATATTGCAAATGTATAAGATATTCCATCTTCAGAGTGGTGGAATGGTAACTTAGCTACAGAAGCAAGTGAAGCTATAGCTCCTCTAGTATCTCTTCCATTCATTGGGTTTGCTCCTGGAGCAAAAGGAGTTCCTCCTCTTCTTCCATCAGGAGTATTTCCTGTTTTCTTACCATAAACTACGTTTGAAGTTATTGTTAAGATTGATTGTGTAGCTTTTGAATTTCTATATGTTCCGTGAGTTCTTAAGTAGTTCATAAATTTCTCCACTATTTGAACTGCTAAATCATCTGTTGAATCCTCATCATTTCCGAATGGTACATAGTCTCCCTCTCTCTCAAAGTCAACTACTATTCCCTCTTCATTTCTTATAACTTTTACTTTAGCATCTCTTATTGCCACTAATGAGTCTACAACTATTGAAAGTCCTGCTATTCCACTTGCTTGTGTTCTTTCTATATTTAAGTCGTGTAATCCCATAGCAAAAGCTTCATAAGAGTATTTGTCATGCATATAGTGTATGATTTTTAATGCATTTACATAAGCTCCTGCTAACCATTTCATCATTTGATCAAACTTATCCATTACATCATTAAAATCTAGATAATCTCCCTCAACTGGTGCAAATTTAGGTGCTACTTGAGCTCCACTCTTCTCATCTCTTCCACCGTTGATAGCATATAGTAAAGCTTTTGCTAAGTTAGCTCTAGCTCCAAAGAATTCCATTCCTTTTCCTATCTTCATTGGAGATACACAACAAGCTATTCCATAGTCGTCTCCTAATTCAGGTCTCATTAGATCGTCATTTTCATATTGGATTGATGATGTATCTATTGAAACTTTTGAACAGAATTTTTTCCAGTTTTCTGGAGAGTTTACTGACCATAATACTGTTAGGTTTGGCTCTGGTGCTGGTCCTAAGTTGTATAATGTATGTAGGTATCTGAAAGATGTTCTTGTTACTAATGTTCTTCCATCTACTCCTTGTCCTCCAATTGACTCTGTTA
The DNA here is from genome assembly GCF_040199715.1 of Fusobacterium sp. SYSU M8D902. Classification (NCBI taxonomy): domain Bacteria; kingdom Fusobacteriati; phylum Fusobacteriota; class Fusobacteriia; order Fusobacteriales; family Fusobacteriaceae; genus Fusobacterium; species Fusobacterium sp. SYSU M8D902. Next base: position 9,455 of record NZ_JBEFNA010000033.1, on the reverse strand, counting down.
CCCAAGTTGGATCTCCAGAGAATAGGTCATTATATTCAGGTGTTCTTAAGAATCTTATTATTCTTAATTTAATTATGAACTGATCGATTAACTCTTGTGCTTCCTCTTCAGTTATCACTCCAGCTGCTAAATCTCTCTCAATATATATATCTAAGAAAGTTGAAGTTCTTCCTAAAGACATTGCTGCTCCATCTTGATCTTTAGTTGCTGCTAAGTAAGCAAAATATAGGAACTGAACTGCTTCTTTTGCACTTTCAGCTGGTCTTGTTACATCAAAACCATATGATGCACACATCTTTACAAACTCTTTTAATGCATTGATTTGCTCAGAGATCTCCTCTCTTCTTCTGATTATATCTTCATTAAAGTCAGCTGCTTCTAACTGTTTTAATTGATCTTTCTTATCCTCAATTAATCTATTTACTCCATAAAGAGCTACTCTTCTATAATCTCCAATTATTCTTCCTCTTCCATAAGCATCAGGAAGTCCAGTGATGATTCCGCTCTTTCTAGCTGCTCTTATCTCATCAGTATAAGCAGAGAACACTCCTTCATTGTGAGTTTTTCTATACTTAGTAAAAATCTCTTCAGTCATAGGATCTATCTCATATCCATAAGACTCTAAAGAGTTTTTAACCATTCTTAATCCACCTTTTGGATATATTCCTCTTTTTAAAGGTGCATCAGTTTGTAGTCCAACTATAACCTCTGAATCTTTCTCTATATACCCAGGTCCATAAGTAGTTATTGATTGTGGCATCTTTGTCTCAGCGTCATAGATTCCCTTCTCTCTCTCTACCTTGAACATCTCTGTTAATTTGTTCCATACTTTTTTAGTCTTTTCAGTTGAATCAACTAAGAATGACTCATCTCCGTGATATGGAGTATAGTTTTCCTGAATAAAATCTCTGACATTGATTTCTCTCTTCCATAATTGCCCTTTAAAACCGTTATAAAATCCCATATTTCCTCCTTAAAATAATAAATCTATTAAAAAAACTTTGTGTTCAATATAAATAAACAAATTTTAATTGTACTTTATAGTATCATTCTTTATTCAAAAAGTCAATAATAAATTTTGTAATTTCTACATTTTACACTTCATAAATTTTGTAATTCAAAATAAAAAAACCGCCACCTGAGCAAAATGCCCAGACGGTCGGCTAATCATTACAGTTATACTTCATGTGGTTATTTCCACTTCCGTCAGTTATATAACAACTTAATTGTATCATTTTTTTCAAGTTTTATCAACTTTTTTATTTTATATTAGAGTAATTATTTTTGATAATATCACTAACTCTACCACTTAATCCTTTAATTTCCTCTTTTGATAGGGTATCCATGTGTATAGGCTCGTCCACTACCAAGGTTACACTCTTACCTCTCGACATTCTCCACTGTCCACGTTTTTGAATGTCGAATGTCCCTTTCAAAGTCAAAGGTACAATTATCCCACCTGTCTCTGTTGCCAACTTGAAGCTCCCCTTTTTAAAATTGAGAATATCTCCAGTAAGTGTTCTCTCTCCTTCAGGAAATATAACTATTGGATAACCTTTTTTTATTAGCTTTACAGCCTCTTTTATATCCTTTATTCCCTCTCTTGGATTCTCTCTATTCAAAAATACACATCTACTCTTTTTCATCCAAATACTGAAAAACGGCCAAGTTCTCATCTCTTTCTTAGCTACAAATCCCACATCCATATTCAGAGCAGATACAATAACAGGAATATCTAGATTACTCTGATGATTACATACATAGATTATCCCCTTCTTTTTATCCAAAGAGTCCACACTCTCCCTATTTTTATAAATCACTTTTAACCTTACATCTAAACTTTTTAAAACAAAATTAGATATTAATTTCAGTTTTTCTCTAGCTAACTCTACACCAGCTCTCTCTTTTTTCAAAGCTATCACAGGAAGATATATTATGCTTATGTATATGAACATTAATAATCCAGTACCTGTTGCTAATATCAATCCCAACATGTTCTATCCTCCTAGTATCTCTAATTCTCCAATTCACTCATTACTTTTTTGATATCTCTATATTCAAACCCTTTTCTCATCAGTGAAGCTATCTTCTTATCTCTATCTTTATCTCCCAATTTTAGCCAGACTCTTCTTATCTCCTCCATATCCTTTTCCTTTTGAGAAGTGGAGAATATTGTATCTATAATCTCTCTTGATACACCCTTTTGCATCAACATAAACTCCATCTTCTTTCTTCCATAGTTGTGTGAGGAGATATAGTGTTCAGCATAGTCGTAATCATCTATATATCCCAATTCAACAAACTTATCTATCACAGATCTCACAATATTTTTCTCTCTATATTTTGAAAGGAGCTTTAAATAAAGCTCCTTTTCAGAATAATCTCTCTTACTCAACAAAAAATATCCCATACTTTCAGACCTTAATTTTATCAGTTGAAAATACTCCTCTTGAGTAAGTTCATCTCTATTTTTTAAATTGAAATCTAATATTGTTTGTTTATTTAAATCTAAATAGAAAAATTCATCAAAATATATCTTATTTCCCTTAAGACTATACTTCTTCAAAATTTAACTCTCCTTCTGTAGTCTCTGTCTCCTCTTCACTTGTTGAGTGAGGTTTCATAACTTTCATAACTTCACTCTCTATAGCTGCTAATAGCTCTGGCTCACTCTCTAATCTAGCCTTTACATTCTCTTTTCCTTGACCAAGTCTGATATCTCCAAAGCTAAACCAAGCTCCTGATTTTGCAACAATATCATACTCTAGTGCCATATCTAATATCTCTCCAACTCTTGAGATTCCCTTTCCATACATTATTTGGAAAGCAGCTTCTTTAAATGGAGGAGCTATCTTATTCTTAGTTATTTTTACCACTGTTTCGTTTCCTATAGCTTCATCACCCTGTTTTACACTTCCCACTCTCTTTACTTCCATTCTTACTGAAGCATAGAATTTAAGTGCTTTTCCTCCAGTTGTTGTAGTTTGAGGCCCAAAACCAAATCCACCTATCTTATCTCTTATCTGGTTGATGAATATCATTGTAGTCTTTGATTTATTCAAAGTAGCAGTAAGTTTTCTAAGAGCTTTTGACATAAGTCTTGCTTGTAATCCCATCTGTTGATCTGACATCTCTCCATCTATCTCAGCTTTTGGAACCAATGCAGCTACTGAGTCCACTACTACAAGATCCACAGCTCCTGAACGAACTAACATATCAGCAATCTCTAAAGCCTGCTCTCCATAATCTGGTTGAGATATTAAAAGTTCATCTACATCTACACCTAAAGCCTTTGCATATACAGGATCCAATGCATGTTCAGCATCTATAAAGGCAACTATTCCACCCATTTTTTGAGCCTCTGCTGCCACATGAAGAGCTATTGTTGTCTTTCCAGAACTCTCTGCTCCATAGATCTCCACTATTCTTCCTCTAGGTACTCCTCCCTGTCCCAAAGCTAGGTCAAGGTTTATACTTCCAGTTGATATAGTTTCAACTGTCATACTTTGGTTTGATCCCAATTTCATAATTGAACCCTCACCAAAATCTTTTTTTATCTGTTTCATTGCCATTTCCAATGCTTTTTCTCTGTCGTTAATCTCATCTTTTGCTTTTGCCATTATTTCTCCTCCCAATCTATATAATTTTCAATCTTTTGTAAAATATCCTCAGCTTCTATTTTTCTCATACAGTCAAAATGTTTTTTAGGGCACTCCTTGTCCCCATGCAAACTACATGGAGAGCAGGGTACTCCTGCATATATTAAAATATCATTTTTGCCAAAATCAAACATCCCTGGACTTGTAGGTCCAAAGATAACAAAGGTTTTACACTTTACACCCCTTGCTATATGGAATGGCCCCGAATCATTTGTCACCAAAAACTTTGATTTTGAAAGTAGAGCTCCACTCTCTTTTAGTGAAAGTTTTCCAGCTAGTATTATACAGTTGTTCCCACTTATTCTATCAATCTCTTGGCATCTAGGTATATCTCCCTTTCCACCGATCAAAATACTCTTTACACCATATTTTTCATAGATGAGTTTTGCCAACTTACCAAAACCTTCAGCTGTCCATTCCTTAGTATTTTTAGAAGCTCTTGGAGCCATCACTGGTAGCCCACTGTACTGTATAACTCCCTCACGATCTCTCTCGTCAAAACTGAAGTCCAAATCTTCTCCAACATATTTTAAATTGAAATCTTTAAAAGCTCCAAAATAATTTTTTATAATTGTATCATCTACCTGATACTTTATCAATCGTAATTTTACAAGGAGAGATTTCCAAACTGCTCTCTTTCTATATGTATATGTTTTTACCCCCATTCTCTTAGAAATTATCTTAGATCTAAATTTTGAGTGTAGATCAAATACATAATCGTAGTTATTCTCTTTCAACTTTTTAGCAAAACTTAGAATATTTTTTAATCCATCATTCTCTTTTTTACTAAAAGTTATTAAGTTATCTATATAATCAAGCCCTGATATAGCATCTTTAAACTGCTCCAATACCAAAAAATCTATCTGAGCATCAGGATACCTCTCTTTAAAAGCTTTCAATACTGGGGTTGTAAGTATGACATCCCCTATAGAACTCATTCTAATTACTAATATTTTCACTTGGCTCTCCTATTTCTTTCCTCTCAATCTTTTTTTCAACTCACCTAAGCCTAAAAGGTATCTTTTCAACACCATAGCCATTTTGTAGTAAAAACTCTCCTTATCATACTCTATGGGGTGTCCATAGCTCTCCTCCAAGTAGATAAATTCAAATATCTCTCCAAAACGTCCATACTTATTTTTCATCAGCTTTGTATCTATTAGGTATATCTTCCCATCTCCAACTAAAAAATTTGCCATATGGGAATCCCCATGTAGGTACCCTTTTTTATGGATCTCTCTCAGCTCTTGAGCTATTTCCTCCATATCTTCAGCCCTACCATCTCTTCCCTCTATATAGGAGTAAAGAAGATAGGAGTTCACTACCATTGCTTCTCTTTTCTCCTCAACTGCCAAATATGGTGTAGCTGCATTGAAGCCCGCCTTTAAAATATTTTTAATATTCTGGTACTCCCTTTTGCTCTCACTCCCTCTAAATATAGAGAGAAATCTCTGCCACTTTCTTCTATTCTTCTCTCTTGGCTCCTTATATACATAGTTTTTACCATCAATCTCTATGAGTGCTACATAACTCCTCTGATCATCTTTCATAACTTTTATTATATTATAACAGGTGTTTTTTATTTTGTCATATAATTTTATACTTTTTTCATCATCAAAGTAAAGATAGGTATCTCCATATTTTAAACTCTTCATACTCTTTCACTCTCTAGATCTTTTTCTATCTCCTCTAATATAAGCTGTGGCTTTATATCCAACATACATTTAAAATGTTTCTTAGGGCAAGAGTCCCCCCCATGTAAAGAGCAAGGTCTGCACTCCAAGCCTTCAACTTGAAATACCTTGCTATTCTTAGACCAAGGAAAGAATCCCAACTCCTCTACTGTAGGTCCAAATATAGCCAGTATTCTAACCTCAGGAAAAGCTGAGGCTATATGTATAGGTGAAGAGTCATTTGTCACTATTATCCTAGCTCTTCTAATTACCTCAGCTAGCTCTAAAAGAGTTGTCTTTCCTCTTAGATCTATCATCCCCTCATACATTGGAATATTTAGTAGTTGCTCCTCTTTTCCACCAACTATTATAAGAGTGACATCCTCTCTTCTCTTCAACTCTCTTATTAGCTCATTAAAATACTCCAATGGCCATTTTTTAGTAAACCATTTACTTCCTGGAGCTAGAACTATTATATTTTTTTTACTATTTGAAAGTAGCTCATCTACTCTCTCTCTTTCTATACCACTTGGAAATAGCTCTATCTCATACCTTTTCCCATCATCTTTAGGAATAAAAGATAGAAGTTTTTCAACCTCATGCTTACTTTTATCATAGTGTATCTTTTCATTGTAGACAAATTTTCCAGCAGCAGTATCATAACCTCTTCTAATTGGAGCTCCTGTCAAAAATGTTAAGAAGCTACTTCTCAAATATCTATGAGGTGTTATTACTAAATTATAGGCTTCCATTTTTAATTTTTTTGCTATCAACCAGAAACCCTTTACTCCTTTATGCTCCCCTCTCTTATCATACTCGATTATATGTGTAAGATGTGGATTATTTCTCAAAATAGAGGCTCCCACTGGAGTAGTCAAATATGTTATCTCTGCTTTTGGATAGGTATCTCTCAACTTTTTTATAAGGGGAGTTGAGAGTACAATATCTCCTATAAATGCTGTATGAATAATTAAAATTCTAATTTTTCTCACCCTCTTCTAAGATAAAACTCTCATCAATATAGTTTAATAACTCCCCCTCCATAAACTTATCATACTTGTCAAAAAATGGATTTTTATAGTTCTCTTTAGAATTATTTTTATCTGGTATCAGATATTTTACCTTGTTGTTTCCAAAGATTCCCCATCTTGTAGTACTCTGTGTAGCTTTGGCTGGATATATTCCCACAACTCTTTTCTGTAGAGCTCCTGCTATGTGTGTAGGTCCTGTAGAAGCTCCTAGATACACATCTCCCTTGTCTATAATAGCTGCTATGTTCAAAAGATCTCCTCCATTTGCATAGAGATATACCCCATCTCTACCTATACTCTCTACCAATCTTTCTCCCCTCTCCTCTTCAGAGATATGGCACACTATTATAACAACTCTCTCTGGATTGTCATCTCTAAATCTCTGTATCAATGAAGCATACTCCTCATCTTTTATATTTTTAGCTGATCCTCCAATAAATGGATTTACCACCAAAGTTTCCCCCGTTATATTATAGGTCTTAAAAAAAGTTTCTGCTGCCTTTCTATTCTCATCTCCAAGATAGATTTTAGTATTCAATTCAAAAACCTCATTGTATCTCTTTTCATCAACTTTTTTAATGAGATCCAAATTGTATTCAGCCTCATTTTTTACAGATTTAGATCTTTTCTGCCAAACTCCCTTATTATAGGTAAAGAAAGAGTTTAATTTTGACAGAGGACCTATTCTTTTCTTTGCTCCACTAGCCTTAGCTAGTTGAGATACAAATTTATCATTATATAGAGCTATAAATATATCAGCCTTAAAGTAAGCTATCTTCTCAATTAACTCACTATGAGTGTAGTCATCTATTCTCACTATTCTATCTACATAGGGTAGATTCTTCACTATCTCATAGTTATACTTTCTAACTAAAACCACAAGTTCAGCCTGTGGAAACATCTTTTTTATCATAAAAAAACTTGGAATTGATAAGATCAAATCTCCTATCTTATCTGTCCTAGATACTATTATTCTCTTTATCTCCATATATCCTTCCTCTATTCCTCAATATAGCTTCTATTTTTATCTATCTCATATAGTTTGTAATACTTTACCATAGTGTAGAGAGAACTTGTACAAGCTAATAAAAAGCCCTCTTTTCCATCTAAGAAACCAAGTCTAAAAATATACATTCTTAAAAACTTAAAAATTGGATTTATTGCCAATTGAAATATATTGCTCTTCTTTCCCCTTTTATAGTATTCCAAAGCCCCCTCAGTAGTATATCTATTGAACTTTGTAAAATAATCTCTCAAATTTGAATAGCTGTGATGATATATGTCCTCTTTCAATGTATATATCCTCTCCTGTGTACAAAACTCCTCGTGTACAGTGTTACTATTAAATCTTCCAGCTTCCTTTTTGAATAGTCTAATATGATAGCTATTACTCCAACCACCGTGCTTTATCTTCTTACCAAAACAAACAGAGGTAAAATTAATCTTAAAAACACTCTTCTCCCTCTCTTTTTCCTTTATCTCAACTATCTTTTTTTGAAGTTGTGGCGAGATCTCCTCATCTGCATCAATATTTAATATCCACTCCCCCTGAGCCTTATCAATTACAGAGTTTCTCTGCTCTCCATACCCCTTCCAAGGTTCAGAGTAAAATTTAGCTCCAAACTCCTTAGCTATCTCTTCTGTTCTATCTGTAGAGCCACTATCCACTATCACTATCTCATCTGCAAATGATTTCACAGACTCCAATGTCCTTCTCAAATTATTCTCTTCATTCTTTGTTATCATTGCCACTGATAATCTCATAATCCACTCCTTAGGATACCCATCCATAAATTTTTCCTAAAATATAGTTCCTCATCAAAAAAAGATTTAATTTAAATTTATCAGGAGTAAACCTTCTCAACTCCACTCTTCTAATCATCTCATAATCAGGTTTTCTTCCATTTGTTCCCTTCTTAGTTGTCACAAAACCTTTTATTCCCTCTTTTTTCAGCATCTCTATTACATTTTTATTTCTATGTCCCCAAGGCCAGCAAAAATACTCAACTTTAACTCCTAAATTTCTCTCTATTAGCTCTCTATTGAGATTGAACTCCTCTTTTACTCTCTCTAAAAATTCACTCTCACTTTCATATTTAAAGTACTTTTTCTTCTCTCTATCTATGAACTCTTGAGCTAATTTCAATCCTCTTTTCTCATCTACACCAGCTAGTTCCCTATCATAAAACTCTTTAAAGATTCTGAAGAACTCTCTATCTATAATTATCCCCTTAGAAGCATACTCCCCTCTCTTAGGAAATTTCGGATACCCCTTTTGAATCTCACCATAGAGATATAGTTCTGTTATATCCCTCTCTGTTCCATCAAAAAATCCCTCTATCTTATCACTTACAAAAACTGCCGTATGCTTGTGTGAATGTGGTTGAAAATCCACTAAACCACTCTCTTTCATCTCTCTTATCTCTTCCCAAGTGAGATACTGTTCACTTCTTCCATCTCCACTCTTGAGATACTTCTCCATAGCTTTATAGTTAGCCTCTCCATTCAGCTCTATCTCCGTATCTCCCTCTCTCCTATCAGCTATATACAGAGTATTTAAAAACACTGTAGCCTTCATATTATATTTTTTTAGAAGTGGAAATACAATGGAGTAGTTATCATAGTAACCATCATCTAAAGTCAATAATACAGGATTTCTTCCAATCTCTCCAGCTCCATACTCCTTTAGGGTTACACAATTCATATTTTTATCCTTAAGTATCTTCAAATGCTCCTCAAAAAGTTCAGGTGTAACATTTGAAAGATTATTAACTTGGTGGTATAAAAATATGGGTACCCCCCTATTTCTAAAATATATTAATATCAATATTATAATTGCAACTATCCACATACTCTCTCCTTTATCCCCTTTTAGAATATTATATCAAATCTATGTAGAAAATACAAAAAAAGAAAAAAGATGAACCGACTGTTCATCTTTTTCCTTAAAAATATTTAGGGTTAGACTACAACATATGAATCTAAAAAGTGGGGTTTAAAAAAATTATTTGGAATATGGTGCCTAGAAATGGATTCGAACCATCGACCGTACGGGTATGAACCGTATGCTCTAGCCAACTGAGCTATCTAGG
>NZ_JBEFNA010000032.1 GCF_040199715.1 Fusobacterium sp. SYSU M8D902 | reverse complement strand
ATTATAATATAAAACTAAAAATATAATCAATTGGAAAGGAGGAGTATGGTATAAGTTTTATATTTATATCATACAAGGAAAATATGAGAAAAATTAAAGAAATCTTATTCTCACAATCTGAACATGATGTTATTTTAATTCAACCAAATTTTTTAATGAAAATACTTGAAGAAAAACAAAATAAAATTGTTAGAGAATACTGGAAATCTATGAAGAATCAAGAACCTCTTGGAGATTTACCAAATGAAGTAAATCACGGACTTTTTAGTTTGGCAGCATCTATAATTAAATCAGGTTATTCAGTAGATGTATTAGATTTTCAAGCTTATGATATGTTTTTAAGAAAAACGGAAAATAGATTAATTACATTAGAAGATATTTATAATTCTTTAAAAAATAAAAAAGCTAAAATTTTTGCAATATCTACAATAACAGTGGCATCAAAAAATGCTTTAGATATAGCAAGAATAATAAAAAAGATAAATAAAGATTCTATTGTAGCATTTGGAGGAATGCATCCAACATTATTTTCTGATGAATTTATTAAAAATAATGAAGTTGATTTAATTATGTTAGGAGAAGGAAATCAAACTATATTAGAACTATTAGCAATTTATCCAGAATATAATAGTTTTAAAGAAGTAAAAGGAATTATTTTTAAAGATAGCAATAGAAATATTATAAAAACAGGAAAGAAAAGTAATTATCACTTAAATTTAGATGAGTTGCCATATCCTGCTTACGACTTAATGTGCGAAGAATCATTACCATTAGTTCCTAGATTTTTTTCAAACAAAGGTTGTCCTTTTAGTTGTGCTTTTTGTTCTTGTGATACTTTTTATAAAAAAGCTTATGATGATTATAAAATCGTTTTTAGAGATCCAATTAAAGTTGTAGATGAAATTGAATATACCTATAATAAATATAAAATTGATTTTTATTGTTTTGGAGATTTAACTTTTATGTCAAATAAAGAATATGGACATATTATTTGTAATGAACTTATAAAAAGAAAACTAACACATATAAAATGGTGGTGTCAAACTACTGTAGGAAAATTGACTGAAGAAGATTTAAAGTTAATGAAGAATGCTGGATGTGCACAAGTTGGTTTAGGAGTTGAAAATGGAACACAAACAAATTTAGATATTATGGGAAAACCTATAAAATTTGATTCAACAGAAGAACAATGTAGATTAATTAGAAAAGCTGGGATAGATCCAATTACTTATTGGATTATAGGATTAGGTAATGAAACTTTTGAAACAGCAAATAAAACAATTGATAGAATATGTTATTTTATAAAAAACAATTTAACAGAAGTATCTCATATAGGAGTTCCAGTTCCTTATCCAGGTTCACCTATATGGAATAATCCAGAAAATTATGGATTTGTAATAAACCATACTAATTTTTCTGAATATTGGATGAATTCAGATGAGTTAGGATATAGTATTCCAGCTATAAGTACTGAACATTTATCGGAAGACCATATATATGCTTTGTGGCAATATGCATTAATGGCTGCAGCTAATGAATATAAAAAACGTAATAATAAGGAGGAAGAATATGAATAAACTTTATTCAAAGGTTACCCCTTTTATAAAAAGAAATATGGTTTTAAGTGATGCTATAAAAAAACAATTTTGTTTAGATGAAAAAGAATATATTATCAGTGGAGAAGAAGAACAAGATCCAATAGGTGATGAAAGATATACAAAGTGTAATGGTGTTATTCATAGATATAATGATCGTGCATTGTTTATACCAAGAAAAGATTGCTTAGTGCAATGTAGATTTTGTTTTAGAAAATGGAAATTACCAGAAAAAGAAGCTGAACTAACTTTTGAAGAAATAGATGTAGCTATAAATTATTTTCGTGAGCACAAAGAATTATGGGAAGTTATATTGACTGGAGGAGAGCCATTATTAACTTCTAAAACTAAATTAAAGTATATTTTAGAAAAAATACATGAAATACCACATATAAAAGTGATAAGAATACATACAAGAGCTATTATAGTTCAACCTGATTTTATAGATGAAGAAATGATAAAAATAATTTCTAAATATAAACCTATTTATTTAGTTATTCATTGTAATCATTATGATGAAATTACAGAAGAGGTAAGCTTAAAATTAAACGAATTATCAGATAATGGAATTGTGCTTTTAAGTCAAAGTGCATTGTTAAAAGGAATTAATGATGATAGTAAAACTTTAGAAAAACTTTTTAAAAAATTAATAGAAAATAGAGTAAAACCATATTATTTACATCATTGTGACTTAGTACCAGGAACATATCATTTTAGAACAAGCATTAAAGAAGGACAAGAAATATTGAAAAAAATTAGAGGACATGTTTCTGGAATTTGTTGGCCAACATATGTATTGGACATTCCAAAAGGTTTTGGAAAAGTTCCATTAGGACCAATTTATTATAAGAAAGATGAAAAAGGAAATACTATAATAACAGATTATAAAGGAAATGATCACAAATATCCAGATACTGATAATAGAAAGTAGGTAGAAAATGATAAAAAAATTTGATAACTCAAGAAAAATGATGGAAGATATTTTTTTTATAGATAGCAAATCATTCAATGATATAGATTGCAATATAGATGAGCTTTGTGAAAGAATAAAAAAAAATAATAAATATGAATTATTTATAAAATATAAAGATGAAAAGCCAATAGCATATATAGGAATTTTATATGTTGCAAATTTACATTATGATGGGGCTTGGATTGATTTAATTGGAGTAATTGAAGAGTTTAGAAATGTTGGAATAGGAAGTGAATTAGTAAAGTATGCAGAAAAAATAGTTAGAGAGCAAGGGAAAAAAATAATTACAGGGTTAATAAGAAAAAATAATATTTCATCAATTAATATGATTAGACATTCTAACTTTAAAAATGATGATGTAGAATTTTTATTATTTAGTAAAACTTTATAAATTAAAAACAAAAAAATTAATACTATAATGTACTGTACACTATATCTTAGTCACCCAAGATATAGTGTACAGTTTTTTATTTGGAGGAATAAAATGACAGAACAAGAAAAACAATTAGAAGATTTAAGATTTGAAATGAAAAAAGAATTAAATGCTATAAGCAGATATATAGATGCTGGAGTAACACCTGATTTTAAGAAACTTTTAAAAGAATATTGTGAATTAAAAGGATTAAAATTTATTTATGATAATGTAAATTCATTGCCAAGAATGATTTTGACAAGATATGGAATCATAGAATTTTTTAAACCTTTTACTGAAGAATGGAAAACAGTTAGTGAAATAAATGAATATAGAGCATTAAGAAATGATTTTTATTATATTACTAATTTAATTGGTATTTCTACATATAATAGGTACGTTTCCAAAATACTATTCTATTTAGTAACTAATGAAAAAGAATTATTAAAAATATTGAATGAAGTTTCAGATGTGGAAATGAGTGTTAGCGATATTAAAATAGATAACTACATTGATAAATTAAGTACAATTGAAGAAAATATTAAAATAAAAAATAAAAAAGGAAGTATAAAAAAGAATAATAACTATTATGTACAAGTTAAAAACTATATATTAAAAATAGATGGAAATAATAATGTATATAAAATAAAACAAAAAGGAGAATTAGAAAATGTTAACGAATTACTTTTGGCAAGGAAATATAGAACAAAAATGCAGAATGTTGGAAATGAAATACGAGCTTAATCTACCTGTAATGCCTTCATTTATTTCTGGTAGAGGATATGAACTAATATGCGAAATTTCTGATATTATTTCTGATAAAAAGAAAATTATAAAAGTAGCTGTAAACGGCAAGAGATTTTGTAACTTTTTTGGCATTTTTTTATTGTTGTCTTTTTGGGAGAGTGTAGAGAAATTTCTGTAAATTAAATAAATATTTCTTTTTAATAGCTTTCTATGATAAAATCTAAATATATCATAGGAGGCTATTTTTATGGAAAGAAAAAGAAGAAATACTACCAAGCTTACTCAAGGGAAAAGAAATATCATCTCTGCTTTAATTAATGAATATGATATTAAATCTGCTCAAGATATACAAGATGCTTTAAAAGATTTACTTGGGGGAACTATCCAAGAAATGCTTGAAGCTGAAATGACTCAACATCTTGGATATACTCCTTATGAACGTTCTGAAAGCCTAACGCTCGTAATGGAAGAAAATCTAAAACTATTCTTAGTAAATATGGCGAAACTGAAATTGAAGTTCCTCAAGATAGAGAAGGAACTTTTGAACCACAGATTGTGAAAAAACGTCAAAAAGATATTTCTTCTATTGAGGATAAAATAATTTCTATGTATGCTAAAGGGATGACTACGCGTCAAATTTCTGAGCAAGTTGAAGATATTTATGGTTTTGAAGTTAGTGAAGGTTTAGTTTCTAATATTACTGACAAATTACTTCCTAAAATTGAAGAATGGAAACAAAGACCACTTTCTAGTGTATATCCTATTGTCTTTGTTGATGCTGTTCGTTTTTCTGTTAGAGATAATGGAATTATTAAGAAAAAAGCTGCCTATATAATTCTTGGTATCAATGAAGAAGGAAAGAAAGACGTATTGTCAATTGAAATTGGAGAGAATGAAAGCAGTAAGTATTGGCTTGGAGTTTTTAATAGTTTAAAAAATAGAGGAGTTAAAGATATATTAATACTTTGTGCGGATGGACTATCAGGAATGAAAGAATCAATTGCTATAGCTTTCCCTAAAACAGAGTATCAACGTTGTATAGTTCATCAGGTACGTAATACATTAAAATATGTTTCTTACAAAGATAGAAAGGAGTTCGCAAATGATTTAAAAAGTATTTATCAAGCTCCTTCAGAACAAATAGCACTAGAAAATTTAGAAAAAGTAACAGAGAAATGGGAAAGAAATGGGAAAAAATATATCCAAATTCAATGAAAAGTTGGAGTAAAAATTGGGATGCGATAAGTCCAATATTTAAGTTTTCAATGGAAGTAAGAAAGGTAATATATACAACAAACGCAATAGAAAGTCTAAATAGCATATATCGTCGTTTAAATAGTCAGAGAAGCGTATTTCCAAGTGATACATCATTATTAAAGGCATTATATTTAGCAACCTTTGAAGCGATAAAGAAATGGACATCAAATTTAAGGAACTGGGGGAAAATATATGGAGAGCTCCAAATAATGTATGAGGATAGACTTTTAGGGGAAGAGAACTAAAGAATAAATAGAAAAATCAAGGATAAAAAAATTTATCCTTGACTTAAATAAATAAAATTATTATATTATAATTATAAAATGTTTTATCATAGAAAGAGTATAATTTACAGAAATAATTTCACACACTCCAAATTTTAAAAGATAAATCTAAATGTTTTTCTTTTAATTTTGACGTACTTTAACAAGCTATCATTCCTGATAACTTTGGTAAAGTATTGACTGTTTAGCTTAAGATACTTTAAATTCAATATTTTCTTTTAATAATTTGAAGAGTACTCTTACTAATTTGTGGGCTGTATGCCCTAATGCATTAAAGTGGCTTTTTCCTTGAGATATTTTTAAATTGTAGTATTTTTTAAATGTTTCATTGTTCAAGCTTACATTAAATGCTGCATTTATTAAGGCATATCTTAGCGTTGGAGAACCTCTTTTAGACATTCTTGTGCTTCTTGCTGTAAAATTTCCTGATTGTACTACGCTTGGATCTAATCCTGCGTAAGCTAGTAGTTTACAAGGGCTGTCAAAACGATTGATATCTCCTATTTCGCTAATGATCATAGCACCATTTAAACTACCTACACCAGGGATAGTTTTTACAACTGAATTGATTTCTTTCATTGAGCTTTCAATCGAAGATTCAATCTCAGAAATTTGGAGAGTTAATAACTCTATTTGTCTAATAGCGTGAATGACTCTCAGAACCAAGGCATTGTTTTCAATGCCTACTGAGGATTTTGCTATCTCTTTAAGTCTTTTAGCATCATCTTTACCATAATGACCTTTTGAAGCTTTAGATAATAACCCTGTAAGGCGAGTAAAATGAGCTTTTGAAATGGCTTTAGGGGTAGTAAATTCCTTCAGTAATTGATAACAAGACTTTGTATGAATACCAGATTTAAAAATATCATGTAATTCAGGAAAAAGCTGATCTATATATGTATTCAATTGGATTTTTACTGAAGCACAAGCTTGAACAAGTTTCCTTCTAGCTCTACAAAAAGTTTTTAACTCAAGGGTTTTAATATCATATGAAGTTAAGTATCTAACGTTGTTAAACATCAAAGTTTTAATAATAAGATAAGTATCAACTTTATGAGTTTTTGTTTTTCTAATATTAGTTTTCCTGATATTAGAAGTTTGAATAGGATTAATGATAGCAAGTTTGTATCCTAAATTAAAAAGAAAAAATATAAGATTTTCAGCATAATGTGCAGTAGATTCCATTCCAATGATAATTTTTTCTTTGTTAAAATCTTTAATTTTAGAATTTAATAAAGAGAATCCTTGAATATCATTGTTGAATGAAAATGGTTCAAAAAGAATTTGACCATTAGAATCCATAGCAGCAGCAAAATGTTTTTTCTTAGCGATATCAATACCGACAAAAATCATAAAATCACCTCAAAGAAATAAATAAAAACTGCGATATCCACCTTGTTTTATTCTCATAGACTTGCGTGAAATAAAAGTTTGAGAACTTATCCAACCGATAAACAATTAAAATAAAACAGTGGCAATATGCTCCTTTCAAATAGTCAAAGCTATATGGAAAAATAAAAAGTCCACAGTTATATTTTAATTATAATATAAAACTAAAAATATAATCAATTGGAAAGGAGGAGTATGGTATAAGTTTTATATTTATATCATACAAGGGAAAAATGAGTTTACAAGAGAAAGTATTAGTATACAAAGATGATGTTATAAAGAGCATTCAAGGAGCTATTCAAATTAAGAGTGTAATGGAAGAGGCAAAGGAAGGAATGCCATTTGGAGAGGGACCAGCAAAAGCTTTAAACTATTTTGTTGAGTTAGGAAAAGATATGGGCTTTGAAGTTATTAACTATGATAACTATGTTGCAACAATTGAGTTTGGAGAGGGAGAAGAGGTCTTAGGAATATTAGGACACGTTGATGTAGTTCCAGAGGGAGAAGGTTGGGATTACCCACCATATAGTGGAGCTCTAGTAGATGGAAGAATCTATGGAAGAGGTACTTTAGATGACAAAGGACCTTCAACTATCTGCCTATATGCAATGAAAGCTATAAAAGATTCAGGAGTAAAATTAAATAAAAGAGTAAGAATGATATTAGGAGCTAATGAAGAGAGTGGAAGTAAGTGTATGGAACACTATTTTGGAACTTTAAAAATGCCACAACCAACACTAGCTTTTACACCAGATTCAAACTTCCCTGTTACATTTGCTGAGAAGGGGATTGTACGTGTGAGATTAAAAAATAACTACTCAACATTAGCTAATGTTTCATTGAGTGGAGGAAATGCATTTAACTCTGTACCAGAAAGATGTGAATTAACTATACCTGTAGATTATTTAGAGGGAGTGGCAGAGAGCTTAGTAGCATACAATGAAAGTAGAGAGTATAAGATAGAGTGTGAGGAGAAAGATGGAAATTACCATATCAACTCTTATGGTAAATCAGCACATGCTTCAAAACCATACTTAGGTTATAACTCTGTCTCTGCTTTATTTGAATTTTTAAGAGAAGTTAAAGTTAAAAATGAAGAGTTTAGATCATTAGTAGAATTTTTTAATACTTGTATCAAGATGGATATAGATGGAAAATCTTTAGGAGTGAATTTTGAAGATGAAGAGAGTGGAAAGTTAACCTTAAACATAGGAAAAACTACTCTTAAAGATGGAATTCTAGAGATATGTATAGATATAAGATGTCCTGTTAAAGTAGAGAATAAAAAGGTTATTGAGATCATAAAGGAAAGAGCATCTAAATTTATGGAAGTGGAATTAGCAGGAGATACAGCTCCTCTATATGTGGCTAAGGATAGTTTCCTAGTTTCAACACTTATGAATGTCTACAAAGATGTTACAGGAGATGTAGAGAGCCAACCAATAGCAATTGGTGGAGGTACATATGCAAGAAGTGTAACTAATGGAGTAGCTTTTGGAGCACTGTTATCATCACAAGTAGATAATATGCATCAGAAAAATGAATATCTTGAGGTAGATAAAATAGATACTCTTCTAAAAATATATGTAGAGGCTATCTATCAATTAGCTAAATAAGAGATTAATAAAAAATTAAAGAGGAAATCACCTTAGGGAAATTTCCTCTTTTCTTTATAAGGAGATAGAATGAGTATAAAGAGAGTAGTTGAAGAGATTAGAGGTTTTACCTATGAATACTATTTAGATGAAAATAATTGGAAACAGGGAGTATTGAGGAAATATAAAGAGGGAAAGTTAATTGAAAGCTTGGAGTATAAAGATGATATGTTAGATGGAATTTCCTCTATATATGAGAATGAGATAGTAATTTCAAAAAGTAGTTATAAAAAAAATCAGTTAGATGGGGAAAAAACTACATATTATTCTAATGGTTTAATTAAAACAGAGGCTCACTATCTGTGTGGGAAATTGGATGGTGAGAGTAGAAGTTACTCTATCAACGGGCAGAGGTTAGTAGTAGAAAACTATAAAAATGGAAAGTTAGATGGAGAAAAGAGAAGATATTATGAGAATGGAAAGCTTGAGATGATAGGAAATTATAGAGAAAACAATATGGTAGGAAGTTGGAAGTGGTATGATATAGAGGGAAATATAGTGAGAGAAAGAGAGATAGATTAATCTAAGGTTGATTAAAAATGAGAAATATGTTAGATTATATATGAAAATAAAAGTGAGGTGGAAAAATGGAGCATCTAGTGAAAAAAGTAGCAGCAATACACGACCTATCAGGATATGGAAGAGCATCTCTTACTACAATAATCCCGATCTTATCAAATATGAAAGTTCAGGTATGTCCAGTACCAACAGCAATATTATCAACACATACTGGAGGATTTGAAGGGTATAGTTTTATAGATTTAACTGAGTATATGCAGGAGCATATAAACCATTGGAAAAAATTGGACTTGGAGTTTGATTGTATATATTCAGGTTTTTTAGGCTCACCTAAACAGATTGAGATAGTAAAAGATTTCATTGATTATTTTGGGAAAAAGGCAAAATTTACAGTTGTAGATCCTGTGATGGGAGATGATGGTAAACTGTATAAGACTATGGGTGAAGAGATGGTAAATGGAATGAGAAGCTTAATAAAAAAAGCTGATATAATCACTCCAAACTTCACTGAGGTTATGTATCTACTAGGTAAGGATTATAAAGAGAGCATAACTGAGGAAAAAATAAAAAAATATATAAAAGAGTTGTCAGAGATGGGACCTAAAATAGTTATAGCAACAAGTGTTCCAGATACAACAAATAGTGAAAAGACAAGTGTAGTGGCATATGATAGAGAGAATGATCTATTTTGGAGAGTGAGTTGTAAATATATTCCAGCATCTTACCCAGGAACAGGAGACGCATATACAAGTGTGGTAATAGGAAGTTTATTACAGGGTGATAGTTTACCAATAGCCATGGAAAGAGGAGTACAGTTTATAACACAGTGTATTATGGCAAGTTATGGATTTAATTATCCAAGTAAAGAGGGTGTACTTTTAGAAAGAATGTTAGATATTTTAAAAGTCCCAATGGTTGCCACTAACTACGAGATGTTAAAGTAATTATAGAAATTTTAGAGAGAAGTTAGATTAACTTAGCTAGTAGTGAATACTTATGAGCTCTAGTTAATCAACTTCTTTTTATAATATTATTTAAAATTTTGGAACTTTCTGTACATTACTGATCTCTTTACCTAAAAGTTTTCTAAGAGTGTTTGGAATAAAGATAGAGAAAGAGAGCAACTTCTGTTCAAAATTAGCTTTAGTATATTTTTTTAACTCTTTATACAGCTCTTTGTATCTTTTATAAACTCTTTGATAATCATTATTACCATTGTATCTTTTATATACAACTGTAGAGTAAAAGCTAAGGATTAGGTCAGCTAAAACCTCTTTTCCATTTTTACTCTCTATATTTTTACACTCTAAGAAAAGTTTTTCACAGATTTTTTCAAGAGAGACAATGCTTTTTTCAGAAACTTTATTCATTATACTACCCTCTCTTTGACGATAGAAGTAGAAAGCCTTATCAATATATTTTACTTTTTTTGCTCTAAGATAGGCTAGAGTTGTAAATTCACTATCTTCATGAACAATCTCCTCATTAAAGAAAAGATTGTTTTTCAGTAGAAAATCCCTTCTATATATATCATCAACAACCTCTTCTCTGTAACATTTAGGTGCTTGGAATAGATTCCATAGGAAATTTACTCCATCAGTAGTTTCTAAATCCTTAATTTTTTTGGATCTAAATAGAGGTTCACCTATTTTTCCAGGAATATAGTATCTCATATTACCTACAACAATATCCAATCTTCCCTTAATTCCCTCAATAACAAATTTCTCAAACTCATCAGTATCTATGAAATCATCACTATCAATAAAAGAGATATATCTTCCTCTAGCAACTTTAAGACCAGCATTTCTAGCTGAAGAGAGTCCACCATTTTCCTTGTTAACTATTACGGTTTTATTAGGATATAGATTTTTAAACTCTTCCATAATCTTAAAACTATTATCTTTAGACCCATCATTGACTAAGATGACCTCATATTTTAGAGTACTTATCTTATATAAACTCTTCAAGCACTCTGCTAAATACTCCTCAACATTATATATGGGAACTATAATACTTAAATCCATCATACTCTCCTTATAATTTTATCTTTTCTTTGTAAATATCAATAATTATTTTTTCATCAAATTCACGAAGTACTTTTTCTCTTCCTAAAAGTCCCATTTTATCTCTTTCATCAGCTGTTAAAGAGATGAATTTTTCCATTTTTTCAACAAGCTCATCTACATTTTTTACTTGAGCAAGATAGCCAGAGATATTATCATCAACAATCTCTTTACAACCAGTTACATTAGAAGCAATAATAGCTTTTCCCATAGCAGCTCCTTCAAGTAAAGTTTTAGAGATTCCCTCTCTATAAGAGGGAAGGACAATAGCATCACACTCTTTTATTATCAATTCAGGCTTATCAGTGATTCCCAAATAATTGAGAGTTCCTTCATGAACGAGAGAGTCCATATACTCCTTAGTAATTCCAGAGACAGCATTCTCTCCTAAAGCTCCTAAATACCAAAATTCAACTTGATCTCCATACTTAGCTCTAATTCTTCTAGCACTCTCTTCATACTCCTTAAATCCTTTATCAATAAAAGCACGAGCCACCATGAGAAATACTACCTTTTGATCATCTCTATCCTTTTTTAAAGGTTTGAATCTATCGCAATCAATTCCCTCTCCAGGAAGGATAAATATTTTATTTTCAGAGCCTATTCCTTTAGAGATAAGAGTATCCTTATCATCTCTATTGAGTACCCATATCTCTTTAGAAAATCTCAAACTAAACTTATAGAGAGATACAGCTATCTTTGAAACTAAACTTTTTTGTACAAATGAATATCCTAAACCAGTCAATATTGCAATAGAGTTACATTTAGAAAGTTTTGCAGCAATACTTCCATAGATATTAGGTTTAATAGTATAGTGAAAGATAAGATCAGGTTTCTCTTTTTTATATAATAGATATAGATCTTTAATAAGTTTAATATCTTCAATTGGGTTTATTCCCCTTTTATTAAGTTTAATAGAAATTGTTCTCAAACCTGGAATAGCTTTTTCTAGATCAATTCTACCATCATCAGGGGCTACAGCTACCACTTCATGACCAGCTTCTACCAAAGCTCTTAAAACTCCAGCTCTAAATATGTAGATATCCCACATATAGTTAGCGACAAACATTATTTTCATAAATTATCTCCTTAAAATAGTAGTGAAATCTCTTTTCCGTGACCAAGGCTCTTAAATTGACTAGCAGACTTAACTTTTTCAAGCTGAGTATTCAAATCCTTAGCGTTGAATAAGATATTTTGATAGGAGTAGACTTCACGACTTCCAATAAAATTAATTTGGTTGTTTAATCTAAATATTGCCAATAGAAGAGCAAAGATAACTATTGGTAATTTTGGTAATATCTCTAAAAACATAGGTATAATAAACCAATATGAGTAGATGAAGAGTAGACTAAATCTCATTGAAATTATAGAAAACTCGGAAAAATATAGAAAGAAAAATATTGAAATATACATAGAGTTTAACATAATATTTCCATATCTCTTATTTTTTAAACTATCTGATACTAACCAAGCTAATAAAAAGAGAGCTACTCTTTCAAAATAATAGAGAGAAAATCCTAGTGGAAAATCTAAAGGAATGATATTAAAATAACCATTTAACCTTGTACCTATTCCAGCTGGTAGATAGTTATAGTAGTTTTTTATAACAGTTAAAAATATCCTTGTATTTGAGATATAGTAGATATTACCTAAAATAAATAGAAATAAAATAAGATTTCTATTCCATTTAATATTTAGAATAAAATACATAGGTATGTATAGAATTGAACTAATATGAAAGAGTATTCCAACTATATTAAAAAGTAAAAATAGAGGAAAGTTTCTCTTTTCAATATACTCAATAGAGAGTAAAAAGAGTAGAATACTTTTAAAATTTCTAATCATATCAATCTCTAAAGCAACTCCATAGACTCCAAAAAATAGTAGGAGAGTAAGTAATTGAAATTTAGAGTATCTTTTGATAACAATATACAAAATAGATATATCAACTACTGAGTTAATTAGATTGTATATAAAATAGTTTTGTGTAAAAGATTTTATAAGTGAATTATATATTTGAAATCCAATCTCATAACCAGTAGCAAGAGATCTCCTATCTCCTTTGATAATCTCCATAATATTTTGGACATTGTCAAAGTTAGGCTTATATGAAAACCAGTCATAACCTATATATCCTCTCAATCCAAAAAATAAAATTAAAAGGAGAAGAGAAAATATAAAGTAATTTTCTCTCCACCTTTTATTGTGATTAATTTGTTCTATTGTGACACCAACACCTAAAAATAACAGTATTCCAAAATAAGCTATCATCTCTCTATCTCCTTTTTATAAAGTGCTAAATAATTATTAGCACAAGATTCAATAGTATAGTTTTCACTTTTTTCTAAACATTTTTTACTTATTATTTCATAATTATTTTCAACTCTAAGAGCTAAAATAGCCTTAGCCAACTCTTTTGAATCATCTATACTCACTAGATAACCAGCATTCTCAACCACTTGTCTCAAACCTGGAACATCACTAGCTATAACAGGTTTTCCAGAAGCCATAGCCTCTACTGCAGTTATTCCAAACCCTTCAAAGAAAGAGTATTGAATAACGATATCAGCAGTTTTTAGTAATTTTGGAATATCTCTTCTCAAGCCTAAAAATTTAACTCTATTTGAAAGATTATTTTTCTCACAATACTCTTTTACATCATTCTCAAGTTTTCCATCACCTACAAGAACAAGTTTATACTTAACAGGTAACCATTTTAGAGCCTCAATAACTCCCTTTTGATTTTTTGATTCATGGAATCTTGAGACCATCATTAGAAGATAGTCCTCATTTTTAACTCCCAACTCAATCTTTTCATATGGTAGTGAGTTTCTAAACTCTGTAGGATCAATTCCATTATATATTATTTCAAATCTATCATCAGATATCTCTAACCACTCTTTTAAACTTTTTTCAGTAGCTTCAGAGATACTCACAATTTTATCAAAGCCTTTAAATATAAATTTGTCAATAAACTGCATAAGTTTAGACTCTCTTCTCCTATTTGAGGTACTATGCTCAGTTGTGATATATTTTCTCTTCTTAGTATCAAAAAGTTTAGCTAGTCTTGTCCAATATTGAGCATGTACTAAATGAGTATGGACAATATCATAGTTTTCTCTCTTTACCTCTCTAAGAATATGAAAGATATTTTTAAAAGATTTAATGGAGTTACTTTTACATACTAGAACCTCAACCCCTTTATTTTCGAGAGCCTTTTTAAAAACAGCCCCCTTATCACTAAGTATTAAAACTTTGACAAAATGCCCTTTATTCTGTTGAAAGGGAACTAGATCAGTAAGAAGTTTTTCTGCTCCACCAAGTTCCAAAGATGTTATTATATGAAGTATTTTCAAAGCTTGCCTCCTTTATTGATCAGATTATAGTATATACACTGTATATAACGAATAAAAAACTTTAATCTATTTTTTAGTGGAATATGATGAGATAACATAAATTTGTAGTAATCAGCAAATCCTTTTGGATTATTTTGTAGCAATCTTTTAAAGTTATTAGTATAACCTGTTTCAAGATACTCAAAATAGTAAATTCCTTCATCAATGTATCTCATCTTATATTTTTCACCAATTTTTATCCAGATAATTGCCTCTGGAATAAACTTTTCCCCAGTATGTACTTGAAATGGATATTCTTTTAAGAGTGCAGTTCGGAATACCTCTGCTTTATCTCCATCTATTCCCAACTTATAGACAATCTCAATAGGTGATGAATCAAGAATATGTTTAGGAAAGGGTTTTCCAGTGATCTCATTAGTTAGGAGATTGATCTTTCTAAAGATCATTCCCCCTAGATTAGAGGGAAGCTCCTTTCCATAGGATAAGATCTTTTCAACACAATCTTCAGAAATATAGTCATCACTATCCACTATAAAAAAGTACTCACCAGTTGCTATAGCTACACCCTCATTGATAGCTCGCATCTTTCCACCATTCTCTACATATTTGTAGATGACTTCAAAGGGAGAGTTTTGGATAAACTCTTTTATAAGTTTTTCACTGTTATCAGTAGAGCCATCATTTATAATCACCCATTGAAACTCTTTACATGTTTGTTTAAGTAAGCTATTAAATAGTCTTTCAAGTGTATCTTCTCTATTATATACAGGGGTAAAAATTGTTAACATAATTATCTTCCTTTTCCAAATACAACAGTTTTAAATGTCATAAACATAATTATTAAATCTAAATAAAGACTGTGATGCTTAATATAGTAAAGATCGTATTCCAATTTTTTTCTAGCATCTTCAACACTAGCACCATATGGATACATAACTTGAGCCCAACCAGTAAGCCCAGGCTTAACCATGTGTCTTAAATTGTAGTATGGAATCTCTTTTTCTAATTCCTTGATGAAAACCATTCTTTCTGGTCTTGGTCCAATAAAACTCATCTGTCCCTTAAAGACATTGACAAGTTGAGGTAACTCATCAATTCTTGTTTTTCTCATAAAATTACCAAATTTAGTAACCCTAGGGTCATTAACTTGAGCCCATTTAGCTCCATCTTTTTCAGCATCATTTCTCATACTTCTGAATTTGTGAACTTTGAACTCTTTTCCGTTCTCTCCCACTCTATCTTGACTATATATTACAGGACCAGGACTCTCAAGTCTAACTATAATAGCAGCAATGATCATAACAGGAAGAGCCATTATTCCAATAATAATAGCCATAATAATATCAAATAATCTCTTTATATTATTTTGAATTTGACTACGTAAGATTTTAAAACCATAAGCTTGTAGTAACCACTCTTCATCTATGAATTCAACTTCAATCTTACCTTCATTTTCAATCATATAATCGAAATAGCTTTTAACCTCAATACCACCTAATTTAAGAGAGAGGATATCTCTAATCTCATTGCTCTCTAACTTCTCCTTACAAAGAATAATTAAAGATATATCATTCTCTTTTGTAAATTTTACAAGATCATCACTCTCTTTGAAATCAATATATCTATAGTCAGGAAAGTGTTCAATACTATCAACAACTCTCCTTTTCATCTCACCTTCACCATAGATAGTAACATTCTTAATCTTGAAAACAGCTATACTGATAAGTACAGTCAATAATATTTGTGATGCTATAAAGATGAGCATATATGGGATTAAAGATAGATCCCAGCTATAAAAAAACCAGATCATAAAACAGATAACATCTACAATAGCAATCAAAATAAAATTGATAAATTTATCCTTATATCTTTGAAATTTCATGTTATCAGTGACATATGCACTTAACATAAGAATGAAAAAACCTATCATAGAGTAAAGAGAGAATAGATTTTCACGTGATATAAAGATGTATTTTTCTAAATAAAAAATGCTACCTAATATTAAAATATATATCGTATTTAAAGTCATTCCTTTTTCTTGTTCCATTTTTATCTCCTACTCCACTAAAAAAGTTCTATTCTTCTACCAGATAGTATGTTGTTCTCTTCAAAACTATTCTTATCAAAATAAAGTCTAGCTTTAAATAGCTCCTGTTTACTATCAATTCCTAGTTCTGAAAAAACACCACTTGGATAAACTTTATCACTGAAACCATAAACAGCTAACTGATTATTGAGCTTAGGTAAATACTGTATCTCTCTAAATAATACACCATTTTTCCAGTTCTCATTCTCAGCATAATATTCTGGATCTCTAGTACTTAAAATCTTTCCTAAAATATCAAAGGTAAACACAGCCTTATCATTGGCTACTATCCACTCATTACTCTCTTTTCCTACATAAGCTTTATTCATAGTAGAAGAGATATCCAGTACATATCTAATATTTCCATTGATATCAAATACAAATGGTAGAGCCTTCTCTTTGGTATTAAATGAAACTAAGTTCATTCCACTCTCCATCTTACTAGGGATCTTTTTCTCAATGACTATAGCAGGAAGAATATCATCTAGTTTTCCTGTTGTGATAGTTATATCTTTTTCTTTGCCGTTTTCCAAAGTTATTTTAACTTTATTTTCACATTTAGGATATAAACCAACTACAGGAAATTCACCTAATTCATTTATAGTTGTAGTGTATGAGTAGTTTTCACTGTCAAACTGTCCTCTAACTAAAACTTTAACCTTTTTATTAGCCTCAGTAGGCTCAATTTTTATAAGGGCTGTAAGTGGAGTTCTTCCATAAGGGTTTAATTTAATGAAAGGATCATTAAATGTATATATTTTTTTTCTATACTCCTTTTCTAACTCAACGTTACTATTTTTATCAGTTAGATAGAACTCACCATAAAGATAGATTTTTTTAAAATCTACTCCTTCAAAATTTTGAGAGATAAATGCTTTAAATCTTTCATCAAGATTGGAAAGTTCATCTATTCTCTTACTTAATGAAACTAATTTCTCTAGAGATTCCATAGGAAGCCCACGAGTTAGTAAGTTGTGACAGTTCTCTTTAACTTCAGTTACAAATTTATCATTTAAATTTAAAAACTCAATCATACCACCATTGTTGTTAACAATAGAGTTTAGTTTATCTAATTGTTCCTTATCTAGTTGTGTAATTATAGATTTTAGCTCTTTATTAGGTGTAAGTTTTAAAATTTTATCCTTTGCAGTAATTAATTTAGGAACTTTTCCCTCGTTATCAACAATTGAGTTGTAATCAAAATTAGGGAAACTGTTATCTAAATAATTTTTTATATTTTCAGAGAGTAGACTTAATTCTCTAAACCCTTTACTTGCACTGTACATAGAGGAAGCTTCTTTGTAAGATATATCATTGGAAAAGTATTTTGCAGAGCTGTAATCTTCTTTATCTTTGGTATTTAGTACTTGTACTAAGGCTTCATCATTCAATAAATTATTTACAATTTCAAGCTTTTGAAGAGAGAGTTTTTTGATGTATTTAACTAGAGTGTCACTAGTTAATTTTCTATCTATCTCCTTTTCAAATCTTTTTTTTCTACTTTCTTGATAAGATTTTGAAAAAATCTGACTATTTGCTAACCCATCTATTAAACTATCCTTTTTACTAGATGTATAAAGACTCAAACAGATTACTGCTAGTGAACAAATAATAATGATTTTTTCTTTTTTAGTCAGCTTCATGTTTTCTCCTTTAAAATTAAAATTAAGTTTATATTTCTTGTTTTCTATTGTATCATATTTTTAAATACTTTGCTTTAAATTTTTTTATATATAAAAAAAATAAAAGAGGATATATTTACCCTCTTAGTTGTTAAAATGGTGCATGAGAAGAGACTTGAACTCTCACAGGAGAACTACCTACAAGGACCTCAACCTTGCGCGTCTACCATTCCGCCACCCATGCATATTCTAATACCATAAATTATATAACACTCTTTTTTTCTTTTTCTTATCTTTTTTGAAAATCTTATCATATAACCTCAATAAAAGTCCTACAATAAGTAATGGAAATAAAAATAGTTTAACTAATGTATTTACTAACCAATGGAGTCTTTTTTCTCTCAGTTTATTCATAATATTTTCTCCAATTTTCAGATAAAAACAGGGTACTCTTCAGCACCCTGAATTACTTTTAATAAATTAAGCTACTGTTACGTTAGAAGCAACTGGACCTTTAGCTCCTTCAGTTACTTCAAATGATACTGCTTGTCCTTCTTCTAATGATCTGAATCCTTTAGCGTTTATGTTAGAGTAGTGTACGAAATAATCGTTTCCATCTTCTCCAGAAATAAATCCGAATCCTTTGTCTTTGTTAAACCATTTTACAGTTCCTTTTAGCATTAAAATGCACCTCCAAAAATTTTAGATAAAACCAAAATAGAAAAAACAAACGCTAAAATTTTTGAAACGTGATTATTTGCTTTTGAAACGTGAAAAAAAGTTAGTGTTTAATTTATCAAATCAGTTTTCTATACAATCATTATACCATTAAATAGTAATTAATACAAGAAGTTTTTTCTGAAGAAAAAAGAGCTACTGCAATTTTCAACTTATTTTTTATTGGCAAGGTATATAGAATGAAGTCCTTTTATACTCAAATCAGCTTCATATACATCAATTTCATCAATCTCTGCAGAGAGTAGTTTTCCAAGACCACCTGTTGCAACAACAAAGCACTCCTCTCCTACTTCCTCTTTAATTTTCTTGATAATATGTTTTACTTGCCCAGCATAACCATAGAATATTCCTGATTGAATTTGTGAAATTGTATCAGAACCTAAAGCACACTCTGGAGTGGTGAATTTAACTTTAGGAAGTTTAGCTGTATTTCCACAAAGGGCGTTGATACTCATCTCAATCCCTGGAAGAATAGCTCCACCAATATATACATTTTTCTTTAAAACATCAAAGGTAGTAGCAGTTCCTAAATCGATAATGATAAGATTTTTATCTGGATAATCAGCCAAAGCTTGAACTATATCAATTATTCTATCTGCACCAAAACCTGTAGGGTTCATATTTTTAGCAAAAGAAAATGGAAGTTTTTTCTCCAAATTAACTATCATAGGTTCTATATTGAAATACTTTCTTCCAAAGAATTGAAAGATTGTAATCAGATTAGGAACAACAGATGAGATGATAATTCCACTCACTCTTTTAATCTCTACCCCATTAAATTTTGAAATGTTTCTAAAATATGAAAAATATTCATCTTCAGTAAGTCTATCATTAGTAGATACTCTAAAAGTTAGAAGTAATTTTCCATCTTCATCAAATAGACCAGTAACGATATGAGTATTTCCAATATCAACAGTAATTAACATTATACACCGCCTTAAATTTTCTTTCTTTTTTCTTTTTCTTCTCTCTTTATTTTTATGAAATTATATCTTCCAGATACTTTTCTTTTGAATGTAAAGAA
Organism: Fusobacterium sp. SYSU M8D902; assembly: GCF_040199715.1. NCBI lineage: Bacteria > Fusobacteriati > Fusobacteriota > Fusobacteriia > Fusobacteriales > Fusobacteriaceae > Fusobacterium > Fusobacterium sp. SYSU M8D902. The sequence goes on along the minus strand of NZ_JBEFNA010000032.1, from coordinate 3,029 downwards.
GTTATTTGTAGAGAAAAATCCAATTCTTCTAATTTGGAAAAGATCCTCTGAAAATGAAATATCTCCTGAATCAGTTGCCACAGCAAACTCATAACCAGCATCTTTAACTATCTCTTTAACCTCTTCATTGAGATTACCATAAGGATAGGCAAATGATATCAGTTTATGCCCCAGCCTTTTCTCCAATATCTCCTTAGATTCAAAAATCTCAACTTGAGCAGTTTCAATAGGGATAGTTGCCAATTTCGGATGAGTTTTAGTATGTCCCCCAAACTCTATACCATATTTGTCCATCTCTTTTATCATCTCTAAATTCATAAGCTCAAATCTATGTTCTGGATTATCTTTTACATCTACATCCCATCTATTATAATCTAAATCAGAGAGCAGATAGATAACACATCTAAAATCATATTTTTTAAGGAGTGGGAAAGCATATTTATAGTTGTCCACGTAACCATCATCAAAAGTGAGAATAATCTGTTTTTTCCCTGAATTAAAACGCTCTTTGTATCTATTGCCTAAGAGATCTTTAAAAGTTATAACTTCATAGTTATTATCTTTTAAGTATTGAAGTTGTTTTTCAAAATCACTCTCTGTAACATAGATTCCGTGTACTCCACCTTCACTTTTATCTCTTATTACTCTATGGTACATAACAACAGGTATCTCATATTTTTTTCTAATAACATAAGTCTTAGCATATAGTTTCTCAATTCTATCAATGATTGCATTCAAATCAAATTCAGAGATAATACTATCTCTAAGGCTTAAAAGTTGTTCTTTAGATAGCAGAACACTCTCTTCAATATTTTTTCTTAGCTTATCCCAATGGAATTCACTTATATTTTTAAAGTTAATATCCCCAAAATTTGATTCTAAAGCTTGAGATATATTATCTTCCTTAACCAATCCAACGTATTGTGCTTCTCCAATAGCTATTAGAGGTTTTCCAGAAAGAATACTCTCCACTCCAACTCTTCCTGCACCAATAACAATATCAGAACCTTTAATTTTTTCAGGTATATCATCAACATAACCTAAAAATTTAATTCTATCATTATTTAAAAACTTTTGAAATTTGTTAGGAATATCTTTTCCACCAATAACTTGAGTTGTGATATTTGGAATATCTTGTAAAATCTCTAGAGCTTTGAAGGCAACTTCACCCTTAGGACCAGATAATCTTCCAATTATAGATACAGTTCTCTCCTCTTTCTCAAAGGTATCACAATAATTAAATGGATATTTAGCTGTTTCAATAGGATTTCTAAGAATCTCGATTTTACTGCTCTTTACTCCCAATTCATCTATGAGATGTTTTTTTATATTTTCACAAACTGTTAAACTCTTATCTCCAAAAGCTTTGAATATTTTTCTACTAAGATGTACTGGTTGTCTTCCATGTACTGTAGTAATTAGTGGAATACCAGCTATTTTACAAGCTATCTCACAGCTCCATGAGGAAGCTCTTGAGTGTGCATGAACAACTTGAATATCATTATCTTTTATAATTTTAAGTAGAGTTTGAACCTGTTTTATTCTTTGAGATAAACCTCTTTTATTAAATTCAAGCTTTATATATTTAGCTTGAGTTTTCTTTGTAAGGGTGTCAGAAACAATTATAACTTTATTTCCTCTCTTTATAAGTTCATCACTCAATGTAACACCATAAACCTCTGCTCCCGTCACTTCAAGCTGAGAGAGAGCCATAAGTATATTCATAATCTCCTCCGAATTATTTTAAATTTTCAGGATTTAGAACTTTTAATTCTTCTAATACAAAAATTCCATCTTTTCTAACTAAAATATCATCTATCCAAATCTCTCCACCACCAAATTCAGGTCTTTGGATAAGAACTAGATCCCAGTGAATATTAGATTTGTTTCCGTTATCAGCTAGTTTATAAGCTTGACCAGGAGTGAAGTGTATACTTCCAGAAATCTTTTCATCAAACAATGTATCTTTCATAGGTTTTAGAATATATGGGTTCACTCCAAAAGCAAACTCTCCAATATATCTAGCTCCTTCATCAGAATTTAAAATCTCATTTAACTTTTCTGTATTATTAGAAGTAGCTTTTATAATCTTTCCATCTTTAAACTCAAATACTATATTTTCAAAAGTAAATCCCTCATATACAGACGGTGTATTGTAAGATATAACTCCATTTACACTATTTCTGATAGGAGCTGTATAAACCTCCCCATCAGGAATATTTCTACGACCAAAACACTTAACATTAGGTATATCTTTAATAGAGAAAGAGATATCTGTACCTGGACCAGTTATTCTAACTTTATCAGATTTCTCCAAAAGTTGAGATAGAGAATCCATAGCCTTTTCCATTTTAGAGTAATCTAAGCAACAAACATCAAAATAGAAGTCTTCAAAACTCTCTAAAGATGTATTTGCAAGTTGAGCCATAGAGTTGTTTGGGTATCTTAAAACTACCCATTTAGTATTATTAACTCTCTCTTTTAAGTGTACAGGCATTGAGAAGCAATCAGAGTAAAGTCTCATCTTATCATCTGCAACATCAGATAATTCAGCAGTGTTTTCGCTTCCTCTAATACCAATATAGCAATCCATATCTTTCATTCTTTCTAATTCATACTTAGCCATCAATTCAATCTGTTCTTTAGTAGAGTTTTTAATAAGCTCTCTAGTAATAGATTGATCTTTTAATGTTACAAAGGGTAGTCCACCAACATTAGTTACCTCTTTAACTAGAGCTTTTGCTAGATTTTTAGGAGCATCTCCAAAGATCTCTATGAGAACACGCTCTCCTTTTTCAACTCTACAAGAGTGAGAAACTAAGTTTTTTGCAAGTTGTAAAATTCTGTTATCCATAAAAAACCACCTCAATATATTTTTTTTCATTATAGCATATATTTTTTTAAAAATGAAATAAAAAAAACCACTTAATTTGAATTAAGTGGTAGTTATCAAATGGCTGGGGTGGCTGGATTCGAACCAACGCATGACGGAGTCAAAGTCCGTTGCCTTACCGCTTGGCGACACCCCA
>NZ_JBEFNA010000031.1 GCF_040199715.1 Fusobacterium sp. SYSU M8D902 | reverse complement strand
GGAGCTATAGCTGGAGGAGCTTGTTTTGGGGATAATATAGGACTTATTTCAGATACTACTATAGTTAGTTCTGGTATTCAAGGTGTTGAAGTTGTTAAAAGAATTAGACATCAAGGATTTTGGTCTGCATTGGTTTTAATCTCTGGTATTATCTGTTTTGGAGTTGCTGGAATAGTTATGGGATTACCTTCAACAGTTGGGGATGGAGCTGCTGCTATCAATAAAATTCCTGCTGAGGTTTGGACAAAACTTGCTGAAGAGAGAGAATCAGCTGTAACTCTATTAAATCAAGTTAGAGATGGGGTTCCAGTTTATATGATAATTCCTCTAATATTAGTTTTAATCTTTGCATTTAGAGGATATCAGACATTTATATGCTTGTTTATAGGGATAATTTCCTCATACATACTTGGATATTTTGCTGGTACAGTTACTAGTACAAAGGCTTTTCTTGAAGATTTGATACTTGTAGGATTCAAAGGGGCAGGATCTTGGGTTATAGTTATGATGATGTGGGTTTCAGCTTTTGGTGGAATAATGAAATTGATGGATGCATTTAAACCTCTATCTATATTACTTATAAAAATCTCTAAGAATGTAAGACAGCTTATGTTTTGGAATGGAGCTCTATCAGTATTTGGAAATATGGCTCTAGCTGATGAGATGGCACAAATAGTTACAATAGGACCAATCATTAGAGATTTAGTGGAGAAAAATGTAGAAGGTGCTCCAGAGGATATGGAAGTATTAAGACTTAGAAATGCCACATTCAGTGACGCTATGGGAGTTTTTGGATCTCAATTGATTCCTTGGCACGTATATATTGGATTCTATTTGGGGATAGCTACTACTGTGTATCCTCTAGAGGAGTTTTCACCAATAGATATTATCCAATACAACTTTATAGCATTCATAGCTGTAATAAGTATGTTACTTCTAACTTTAACAGGTTTTGACAGATTCATTCCTAGATTTGCACTACCTAGAGAACCAAAAGTTAAATTAAGAAAATTATAATTTTAATGTAAAAATTTGTAATATATTTGACTAAACGAACTGTTTTAGTGGTTAATATATAAAAAATAAAAAATAATTGCTTTTTTCAGACAACTGTTGTATAATTTTATCAAGCCAGATATACAGGAGGAATATGATGAAGAATAAGAAAATTTTATCGTTAATAGCAGGATCTTTAACAGTTTTAGCATTGACAGGTTGTAGTAACGTTTCAGATAAAAATGTTGATAAAGTAACTTTGACTTATGATCAACTATCAGCTAGAGAGAATATGATGGCAACTAACTGGTATCAAACTTCTGGAGAAGCAAAGGCATTATATATCCAAGGATATAATATAGCTACTGAAAGATTAAAAGAATACTTAAAGAAACCACATAAAAAACCATACTCTATTGTTTTAGACTTAGATGAAACAGTAGTAGATAACAGTCCATATCAAGCAGAGAATGTATTAACAGGTGGAAGTTATAGTTCTGCAACTTGGAATGATTGGGTAAATATGAAAAAAGCTAAGGCAGTTCCAGGAGCAAAAGAGTTTTTACAATTTGCTGATAAGAATGGTGTAAAAATATACTATGTTTCAGATAGAGCAGAGAGTCAATTAGATGCAACTATAGAGAACTTATTAGCTGAGGGAATTCCAGTACAATCTAGAGAGAATGTTCTATTGAAAAATAAAGAGGATAAGAGTGGAAAGGTAAATCGTCGTGAAAAGATAAAAGAGCATACTGATTTAATTATGCTTTTCGGAGATAACCTATCTGACTTTGATGTTTTCTCATCTAAATCAATAGAGGACAGAAACAATAGAGTTGAGGAGTTAGCAAAAGAGTTTGGAGATAGATTTATACTATTCCCAAATCCAATGTATGGAGCATTTGAAAGTGCTATTTACAATGGAAGCTTCCCAGGAGCGAAAGAGAAGAGCCAAATAAAAGAACAAACTTTAAGAAGTTACAAAGATATATAGGGAGATTTAAAGAGCTTGCTAAAAACTCTTTAACTGAAACTATAAAAGTATAATATAAAAGGAAAAAAGTTACTTTCAATTATCAATGTTTATTGCAGTAATTTTTTTCCTTTTTCTTTATTATTATCTTATAAAACATTTTGTTGGAGGGGTTATGAAAAAGGTTTGGAGTGTTTATTTTAGTGGAACAGGAACTACAGAGAGAGTGGTAAGAGCTTTAGCTACTATGCTTGAAAAGAGATTGGAACTAGAGAGAGGAGAGATAAACTTTACTTTTAAAAAGAATAGAGAGAACAAATACAGTTTCTCAAAGGAGGATATAGTAGTTGTAGGAACACCTGTTATAGCGGGAAGAGTACCCAATCTTCTTTTGGAATTTTTAAGATCTCTAGAGGGAAATGGTGCCTTAGCAATTCCTATTGTTATGTTTGGAAATAGAGATTATGATGATGCTTTGATAGAGTTAAGGGATATTTTAGAGGAAGATAGTTTTGTAGTAGTGGGAGCAGGAGCTTTTGTAGGAGAGCACTCTTTCTCAACAAAATTAGGTGCTGGAAGACCGGATAGTTCTGATTTTGAGATTTTGGAGACACTGGGAGAGAGGATAATTGGTAGAGTAAAAGAGAAGAGATATTTGAGTGAAAAGATAGTTGTAAAGGGTGAAAAACCATATAGATGGTACTATCAACCTCGAGATTCCAAAGGAAATCCAATAGATATAAGAAAAGTAAAGCCTAAGACAGATATGGCACTCTGCACAAATTGTGGATATTGTGTAGAGATATGTCCACTCTCATCAATTGAAAAAGATTCTGTAGATGTAGTTAGTGGAATCTGTATGAAGTGTTGTGCCTGTGTAAAGAGATGTCCTCAGAAAGCTAAATACTTTGATGATGAGAACTTTATCTACCATAAAGAAGAATTGGAATTGGAATATAGTAGAAGAGCTGAGGTTGAAATTTTTTAAAAAATTTAAAAACTCCTACTTGAAGAAAAATAATAGAGATGCTATAATAGTAGAGTAAATTAGTATACTTTATATAGAAGGATATTTTTAAGTATAGGAGTGTTATAAATTATGTTTAATTTATCGTTTAATGTCGATGGAAAAGAGTTATCTTATCAAATTATTACCCAAGAGAAGGCTAAAGAGTTAATGGAGATAAATAGTGACTATATCATATTGGATGTTAGAAGTGATTGGGAGTTTGAGAATGGACGTATAAAAGGTGCGTTGAACCTACCTAATGAAGATATAGGACATGAAGATATAAAGATGTTGCCAGATAAAGAGAAGATGATATTTGTCTATTGTCGTAGTGGGCATAGAAGTAAACAGGCAGCAAGTAAATTAGCTATATTAGGATATAAAAATATATATGAGTTTGGAGGAATTATTACTTGGGATGGTGAGATAGAAAGATAAAACTAACTCAATAGAAATAAAAAAGTTACTCTTATTAGTTAATGTCTATGCAAGACTAATTTAGTAACTTTTTTTATTTCTTAATTATCTATTTCTTTCAAGATACTCTCTAAAGATAAGTTGAAAATCTTTTTTCTGAACGCACTCCAAGAGTGGTTGTATCTCTTCAAGATTACTGATATTTATACTTTCACCATAATCTTCAAGATGTTTAAATATGGTCTCAAATGAGATATAATCAATATTCTTGATAATTACGTAATTTTTTTCCTCCTTCTCTCCAATCATTCCAACTAATCCATATGAGATAAAGATGTTTAAAATATGAGTTACTACCTCATAAGGTATATTATAAGTTTCAACTATCTCAGTGGTAGTAAGGGGAGAAAGATTATTGAGATATCTTTTTATCAACTCACTGACTATTATAATTGCACTGTACTCTTTATATTTAAAGCTAATGTTATCAATACTCTTGTTATAGAGGTGTAGCTCTCGATTTTGTAAAAAGTAACAGAGATGTGAACCGAGAATTATAAAAAACCACATTATTTTTAGCCAAAATAGAAAGATAAAGACAACAGAAAAACTACCATATATCTTATTGTATGTATTTACCATTCCTTGTAGTAGTATAAATAGAGATTGAAATCCAGAAAAAAATAGCGATATGAAGATTGCAGCTATAAAGGCTGGAATAAATCTAACTTGAGTATTTGGAATGAGCATATACATAGCAGTAAAAAATAGAAGAAGTGTAAAAAATGGAACTAAACGAACAAATAAACTGAGTCCCCAGTAGTCCACACCCATTCTGTCACTGATTATTTTTATAACTCCACTTGAGATTACAAGTAGTGTTGGAAAAAGAATAAAAAATGAGATATAGTCAGTGATCTTTCTTAGGAACATTCTAGATTTTTCCACTCTCCAAATATCATTAAAAGCTTTTTCAATAATAGAAAACATTGAGATAAGAGTCCAACCTAAGAAGAGAAAACCGATACCAGCCAATATCCCAGTTCTAGTATTTTCTAAAAAGTTTTGAGCAAAGGTTATTAGAAGATTGATTGATTCATCATTTAAAGGAGAGTAATCTCTAAGCTTGATAAACAAGTAATCAGCTATTCCAAACCAAGTCCCCAAGCTAAAAAGTATAGCAAATATAGGAACTAAAGAAAGAATAGTATAGAAACAAAGAGAGGTAACCCAGAGTCCTGAGTTAGCTCTCTTATAACTAGCCAATGCCTTTTTAATGACATTTGTAATATTACTTAGTTTACCTTGGGATATTATCTCTTTATATGAATCTGTGATTGATTTAAATTCCATAATATCCTCCCAATCTAATTTTCTGATATAGGTGTATTTTGTTTCTCTTCTATTTCAGAAAGATCAATCTTCTCTTTAACCTCTTCTACTACAGTATCTATTTTTTTCTCTGGAATATCTTTGTTTCTAAAGTTAAGTTCAAAGTTTTCCTTATCTAATGTATAGATACTAGATAGTGTAGTTGGTGAGTAGAAATAATCTCCAACTCTAACTAATTTTTTCTCGCTGTTAGAGTCATAGATATAGAATGGATTTTCACTATTCCCCAATGAATCCATAATTTTTTTGTCAATTTGCATAGCTTTAAACTCTTGCTTTCCATCATTTGAAATATATGTTGGTGAAACCTCCATAAGCATAATCAATCTTTCCATTAAGAAGTACTCAGGAATAACTTCAGCTCCCTGTGATTTTGTTGTAAAGAAAGCTAGCATTAGAAAAACACTCATAAAAAACTTTTTCATAAATCCTCCTATTCAAATCTCATATCTTCTAGTTTTTTTATTCTCTCCTCTGTTGAGGGGTGTGTACTAAATAAGTTTGCCATTTTGTTTCCAGCTAATGGACTTACAATAAACATATTTTCAGTGGCTGGAGCAGCATTTGGCATAGGGATTCTTCTGCTGTATAGATCCAATTTTCTAAGTGCATTTGCCAAATAAACGGGATTACCACTAACTTTAGCACCGAATCTATCAGCCTTAAACTCTCTAGTTCTTGAGATAGCCATTTGAACTAACATAGCTGCCATAGGTGCAAATATAGCGATACCAATTAGAGCAAGAGGATTACTACCTCTATCATCGTCATCTCTACTACCACCACCAAAGATAGCTGCCCATCTAGCCATACTAGCTAAAAAAGAGATAGCTCCAGCCATAGTAGCAGCAACAGTGCTAATCAAAATATCTCTGTTGTGAACGTGTCCCAATTCGTGTCCAATAACACCTGATAGTTCATTTTCATCAACTAGATCCATAAGTCCTCTAGTCACAGCTACAGCTGCATTTTTAGGATTTCTACCTGTAGCAAAGGCATTGGGTTGAGCCTCATTTATAATATAAACTTTCGGCATAGGTAGGTCAGCACTTCTAGCTAATTTTTCAACTATTTGGTAGAGATGAGTACCTCTCTCCACAGGTTGAGCACCATACATAGATAAAACTATCTTATCACTATACCAATAAGATATAAAGTTCATAACTCCTGCCATAATTAGAGCAATCACAACTCCGTTGTGTCCGCCTAAAGCATTCCCAATAAGTAACAGAATAAATGTTAATGTTCCCATAAGAACAAAAGTTTTTAATGTATTCATATTTAACTCCTAATAATTGATTTATTTTTAATTGATATTATTTTAATAGTTTTTAGATCTTATTTCCCTCCTCAATGTAATATAAACTTCTCTCTAAGTATATTATACATTATTTTTTTATTTCTTCAATATTTTTAATATTATCATAGAATTATGTCAGCAGTATGTAATTATAAAAGGTTGAAGAGAGAGAGATTTTTAGGTATAATTTATGTATAAAGTTAGCTTTGAAGTTAAGGAGTGGTATATGAAAAGCATAGAGGTAAGAACTTTGGGAGAGAAGTATGAGATACTACTTGGGAGTGGAATAGTAGATAGATTAAAGAGTTATTTAAATGGTTATGATAAAATATTACTTCTAACAAATGAGGAGATTGGAAGAATATACTATAACAGAGTAGTAGCTCAATTAAATGATGAGCGAGTAGTTGGATACTTTATCCCTGAAGGAGAAAAGTATAAAAATTTAGAAACAATATCAAAGATCTATGATTTTATGGCTGAAAAGAATTTTTCAAGAAAATCTTTAATAGTGACTTTAGGTGGAGGAGTAGTCTGTGATATGGGGGGATTTACTGCTGCAACCTATATGAGAGGAATAGATTTTATTCAGATGCCAACCTCTTTACTAGCTCAAGTAGATGCAAGTATTGGAGGAAAAACAGGTGTGGATCATCCCAGTGGGAAGAATTTGATTGGAGCTTTTAAGCAACCTAAAGCTGTATTGATAGATGTAGAATTTTTAAAAACCCTACCGGAGAAAGAGTTTAGTTCAGGTATGGGAGAGGTAATTAAACACAGTTTAATTTTAGAGGATAAATGGTATCTAGAGTTTTTAGAAAAAAACTCTCAAGATATTTTAAATTTAAAATCAGATAGTTTGATAGAGATGATAAAGAGTTCTTGTGAGATAAAAAAAGAGATTGTAGAGAGAGATGAGTTTGAACAGGGAGACAGAGCCCTTTTAAATCTAGGACACACATATGGTCACACTTTGGAAAAGCTTTTCAACTTTCAAGATATTACTCACGGAGAGGGAGTAGCAAAAGGAGTGATCTTTGAACTAGAACTTTCAAGAGTGTTAAATGAAATAGATGAAAATTTTATAACTAGAGTGAGAAAAGTTTTTCAACTATATGGATTAAATTGTGAGCCAATCTCATATGAGGATAGAGTTTTAATTGAAGTTATGAAAAAGGATAAGAAAAACTCCTTTGATAAGATAAACTTTATACTGTTTGATAAAAATAGAAAGGTCTATAGAGATAGTGTTGACATAGATACAATTTTAAAGGTGAATAAAAAATTTTCCAACAGATATATAAAAGGTGTAATAGATATTGGAACAAACTCATGTAGACTATTTTTAGCTCAAGTTTATGATGAGAATGGGATAGTTATTGAAAGAGAGATATGTAAAGATGTTGAGATTGTAAAACTGGGTGAAGATGTAAATAGGAATGGATATCTAAAAAAGGAAGCCATAGAGAGAACTGTAAATTGTCTAAAAGGGTATAAGTTAAAGGCGGATAGTTATGGAGGAAAGAGTTTGATAGCCTTTGCAACTTCAGCTACAAGAGATTCTAAAAATAGAGATGAGTTTTTATCACAGGTAGAAGAGCTTGGAATAGATATAAAGTGTATAGCTGGAGAGAGAGAAGCACAGTTAAATTTTTTAGGAAACTCAATTGTTTTTAAGGATAGAATATTGGTTCTTGATATTGGTGGTGGTAGTACAGAGTTTACTTTGGGAGAGAAGGGAGAGATTGAGTTTGTAAGAAGTATAAATATAGGTGCTGTAAGAGGAACAGAAAAATTCTTCAAAACAGGTAATTACACTTTTGAAAATATTGAAAAATGTAGAGCTTGGATAAGAGAGATGATTGAAGAGGTAAGATTTTTAAGTGAGAGGGAATTTTTGTTAGTTGGGGTAGCAGGAACAGCAACTACTCAGATCTCTGTGGATAAAAAAATGGTAGATTATGATAGTTCTAAAGTGCATATGAGTGAGATAACACTAGAAAAATTAAAGGATAATCTAAAACTATTTTTATCTAAAAATGGTGAGGAGAGAAAGCAAATTATAGGTTTAGAACCTAAAAGAGCAGATGTTATAGTGGCTGGAACACTGATTTTGATTGTAATTATGGAAGAGTTAAATCAGAAAAAGTTGGTTGTGTCAGAATCAGATAACCTAAATGGTGCTATGATAAGTAAAATAGTATAAAATTTTTTGAAAATATTATATATGAGTAGAATTGTTAAAAAAAATATAGTAAAATATATTAGGTAATAAATTATAGTTGGAGGAGAATATGACACCAAGAATAGGAAAAATATTAGATGCTTATAATAGTTTTAATAGCACGACGAGGAAAAGATTAGTAGCAGGAAATTTATATGATTATTTTATGCAAGAGTTTAGAGGTGAACTAGAGTATATCTATAGTTCAGCTACAAAAGAAGAGATAAGAGAAGATGTAAAAGGAATGGCAGATATAATATATAAAGAAGAAGAGAAAGAGAAGAGAGATTTCCTTGTAGGTGTATTAGTTGATATAGTAAAAATGATGTAGGAGAGTGAAAAGTTGGAAAAATTACATTTAGATAGATGTTCAATCGGTGGCTGAGCGAACAAAATAGGACCAGAGGTTCTTTCAGAGATATTACATGATATTCCAAGTGTGGAAGATAAAAATTTAATAGTAGGATTTGAAAAATCAGATGATGCAGCTGTATATAAGTTAACTGATGATATAGCAATAATTCAAACATTGGATTTTTTCACTCCTATGACAGAAGATCCATATATATTTGGGCAGATAGCAGCTGCTAACTCTCTAAGTGATGTATATGCTATGGGAGGGCAACCCAAAACAGCTATGAATATAGTATGTTTTCCAAATAAGATGGATATAAAAATCTTAGGTGAGATATTAAAGGGTGGAGCTGATAAGGTTATGGAATCGGGAGCAGTCCTAAGTGGTGGACACTCTGTACACGATCCAGAGATAAAATATGGACTTTCTGTAACAGGGATAGCACATCCAGATAGAATATTAAAAAATCATGGTTGTGAAAGTGGAGATATCTTGATCTGTACTAAAAAATTAGGAACAGGAATAGTGAGTACTGCTTCAAAGGTTAATCTTGCTAGTAGAGAGGCTATTGATGAATCTTTAAAGCAGATGGTAACACTTAATAAATATGCAGCTGAGATAATTATAAACTATCCAGTGACAGCTTGTACTGATATAACTGGATTTGGATTTTTAGGTCATGCCTATGAGATGGCAAAGGGATCAGAGAAAACTTTGATTTTTGAAGAGAGCTTTATACCATATATTTCAGAGGCTAAAAATTATGCTAAAGATTTTTTAATTACAACAGGTGGACAACAGAATAGAAACTTTGTAGGAAAAGATATAGAGTTTAATAAGACTCCTCTATGGTTACAGGAGATAATGTTTGATCCACAGACATCAGGAGGGCTTCTATTTTCAGTGAAAAAAGAGTGTGTACCAGCCTTGATGAAAGAGTTTGCTGAAAATGGTGTAGAGGGATACATCATTGGTTCAGTTGAGGATAAAAAAGATAAATATATAATAGTGAGGTAAGATATGAGTAATCTTTTTCGTAAACTTCCTAAATTAGATATACTTATGAAAGATACAAAATTAGAAGAGTGTAGGGAAAAGTTAAATTACAATACTTTTTATTCTTTGGTAAAGGAGACAATAGACTCTTTTAGAGAGAATATAAAAAATGGGAAGATTATAGATTTTGAAATAGATGATATTATAGATGAGATTGTAAAAAAATCAAAATTTGCTGGTGTGAACAGATTAAAAAAAGTTATAAATGGGAGTGGAGTAATAATTCACACCAACTTAGGTCGTTCTGTTTTGAATAAAAAAGCTCTAGAGATGTTGGTTGAAGTAGCAGGAAACTATAACAATTTAGAATATGATTTAGAAACAGGAAAGAGAGGACATAGAAACTCTCATGTAGAGGAGTTGATCTGTAAAGTAACAGGAGCTAAGGGAGCCTTAGTGGTAAACAATAATGCAGCAGCTGTAATAATATGTCTAAATGAGTTTGCAAAAGGGAAAAACTCAATTGTTTCTAGAGGTGAATTAGTTGAGATAGGTGGTTCCTTTAGAATTCCAGATATAATGGAGCTTTCAGGTTCAAAATTAAAAGAGGTAGGAACAACGAATAAGACTAAAACTTCAGATTATGAAAAAGCAATAGATGAGGAGACAGCTCTTATTTTAAAAGTACATAGATCAAACTTTAAAATAATGGGATTTACAGATGAGGTTGAAAATAGTGAGATAGCAAGAATAGGAAAAGAGAATAATATTCTTACTATGGAGGATCTAGGTAGTGGAGTTTTGGTAGATTTTTCAAAGTATGGTGTAGTAAAGGAGCCAACTGTACAGGAGAGTATAGCTTCAGGAATTGATATAGTTACAATTAGTGGAGATAAACTTTTAGGTGGGCCTCAGTGTGGGATTATTCTAGCAGAGCCACACCTTATAGATAGATTGAAGAAAAATCAGTATTTGAGAGCATTTAGAGTGGATAAATTTGTACTATCTACATTGGAAAGTACATTGAAATTGTATCTTGATGAGAGAGAGGCTGTTCGTGAAATTCCAACTCTTAGAATGATTACTGAAAATGTAGGAGAGGTTTTAAAAAGAGCAGAAAAACTACATGGTTTATTGAAAGAGAAGGGTATAGAGAGCCAAATAATAGAGACAAGAGCTAAAATTGGTGGAGGATCTATGCCAGAAGAGACAGTTCCAAGCTATGCTTTGGCTTTTGAAGGGGATCCTGTTCAATTGGAGAGATACTTTAGAACTGGAGATGTAAATATAGTAGGTAGAGTACAGGATAATAACTTTATCTTAGATTTAAAAACTATAAGAGATGAGGATATGGCTACTATTGTAGAGAAAGCTATAGATAAGTAGATTGATATGGAGGTGTGAATGGGAAGAGATATAGTAATTGGAATGGCTGGACATATTGATCATGGTAAGACAACGGTAATTAAATATCTCACAGGAGTAGATACAGACACACTTCCAGAAGAGAAAAAAAGAGGAATGACAATAGATATAGGATTTTCTAAAATACTTTTAGATAGTGGTAAAAGTGCAAGTATTGTAGATGTTCCGGGACATGAGAAGTTTATAAAAAATATGAGTGCTGGTGTCTCAGGAGTGGACTACCTATTGCTTGTAATAGCTTGTGATGATGGAATAATGCCACAAACTGTTGAACATTTTCAAATTGCCAATATTTTTGGAGTAAAGAGAGGTATGATACTTCTAACCAAAAGAGATATGGTAAGTAGTGAAAGATATGAAGAGGTTAGATCTCAATGTATAGATTTTTTTTCAGATAGCTTTTTAGCAGGGTGTCCAATTTTACCCATTTCCAATAGAGATCTAGAGAGCTATAGAGAGTTGAAAAAGAGAATAGAAATTGAGCTTGAAAAAATAGATCTAGAGGGCAGAGATAGATACTTTAGAATGGATGTAGACAGAGTATTTACAGCAAAGGGTTTTGGTTGTGTAGTCACAGGGACTATAAAAAGTGGATTTGTTAGGATAAATGATACTTTGAACATCTATCCACAAAATAAGGAGATCAGAGTTAAAGGGATTGAGTCTCATAATGAAAAGAGAGAGTATTTAAGAGCTGGAAATAGATGTGCTTTGAATATAGGTGGAGTAGAGAGTGAAGAGGTAAAAAGAGGAGATATCATAGCTAAATCCCTTATAGTCACTGAAAATATAGAGGGTAAAATAACACTTTTAAAAGAGGCTAGTAGGCTAAAAAATAATCAGAGAGTTCGTCTAAATATTGGAACTGAGGAGAGTATTGGAAGGGTACAGATCTATGGACAGAGTTCTATTGAACCTGGAAATAGTGTATTTGTAAGAGTAAATCTAGAAAGAGGAATAGGAGTAAATTTTCAGGATAGAGGAGTTCTTAGAAATTACTCACCAATTACTACTCTAGGTGGAATTGAGATACTGTTCTTTAATTCAGAAAAAATAAGTAGAAGAGATGAGAGATATCTAGAATTTTTAAATCTATTATCAAAGGAAGGACTCAAACATCAGGTGGAAGAACTTGTAAAAAAAGGTTTTTCACAGGAAAAAATCTCAACTTTTTTGGGAGAGAAGATCTCTTTAGAAGGGTTGTTAGAGGAGAAAAGAGTATATGAATTTGATAAGAAGATTGTTCATAGAGATGAATTTAAAAGAATATTAGCTGGAGTAACTGAATTTTTAGAGAAGTTTCACAGAGAGAACTCATTAGAAAAAGGAGTCCTGAGAAGTGAGATAAAAGAGAGATTTTTAAGAGAGTTCACGTTGAAAGAGTATATTAGTTTTCTCAATGATATTGAGGTACAGGAAAGGATAGAACTAAGAGATGAGTATTTAGCTTTGAAAGATTTTAAGATCAGATTGAATAAAGATGAGAAGCTGATGAAGGAGGAGATATTCTCCTATTATAAAAATCAAAAATTTAATCTTTTTCCATACTCATACTATTTAGAGCAAACTAAGAACAGGGATCTCTTTGAAAAGGTACATAGATATATGAAAAATGAAGGCTTTATTGCATATCTAGATGAGGATAAATTCATTTTAAATGGTTTTCTTAAAGAGAGTATAAAGCTAATAGAGAGATATTTTGAGGAAAATGACACTATTGCAGTAAAGGATATGAGAGCTTTATTGAATAGTGATAGAGATAGTGCTATACTTATTTTGAGGGAATTGGATAGGTTGAAAATAACTAAAAACTTAGATGGAGTAAGAGTTTTAAACAATAGGAGGTAGAGATGATAAAGGTAGATGCTATTGGACAAGTATGCCCTGTACCAATTATATTGACAAAAAATGCTTTGAAGGATATAGAAGAGGGGCAGGTAGAGGTATCTGTTGATAACAAAATCTCTTTAGAGAATTTAGAGAAAATGTCTAGAGAGATGGGATATGATTACAGTGTGGAAGAGAGTGGAGAGATCTTTAAAATTGTGATCAATAAAATGAGAGAGAGCATTGAGATAAGAGATGAAGAGGAGAATACAGTTGTTGTAATAGACTCTTTACATATGGGAAAAGGTGATCCAGAATTAGGAAGAATTTTAATGAAGGGATTTATCTATACACTTTCTGAAATGGAAGAGTTACCTAAAACTGTACTTTTCTATAATGAAGGGGTAAAACTTGTAGTTGAAGGAGCAGAGAGTTTACAGGATATAAAAGTTCTAGAGGAGAGAGGTGTAGAGATACTATCTTGTGGAACTTGTTTAAACTTTTATGGAATAACAGAGAGTTTAGGAGTGGGATCTATAACTAATATGTACACTATCCTTGAGAGACAGATGAAGGCTACAAGGGTGATAAAACCATAATGAAAAGTGAAAGATTTTTACTGTTAGCTTCTGACTCTACACATTTTGTTATGAAATTAGAAAAGTACTTGCAAAATTCTGAAATATGTTGTAGAATAATACCGTTGCCGAGTGAAATTAGTGCTGGTTGTGGATTATCAGTAAGAGTTGAGCTTGAAGATCAGGAAAAGGTTGACAATGTACTATTACAGGAGAATATTCAAGTGGATAGATATATTGTAGAGAAGATTGGATTTAAGAAAAAAATAGAAAAAATTTAATGGAAGCGGGAGAAAACTGGTGTTTTCAGCAATCTTCAAAATTGTCGGGTGGCTTAGGTCATTGGTAAGTTCGATTCTTACACGCTTCCGCCAAAAATGATTTTAACTCTCTAGAAATAGAGAGTTTTTTTATCTACTTAAAAAAATTGAAAAATAGATAGTAGTAAAAAAAGCAGTTACATTAATTTGGACTGCTTTTTTATTTGAAAACTATATCTATTTATCAATTATATGTAATAAAAGTTTTTTCAATATCTCCTGTTCAGAGTGAGAGAGATCAGATAAAAAATGTGAGTTTAACTCCTCTACAATTCTTTCTACATCAGCTTTTAAACTATTAGCTTTGGCTGTGGGATAGATTAGAATATTTCTTCTATTTGTACTATCAATCTCTCTAGTTATCAACTCATTTTTCTGCATTCTATCTAGGATTCCAGAGATAGAAGAAGCTTCTAGGTAGAGTGTACTCCCTATCTGCTTTGGAGTCTGTGGTGTATTTTTCCAAAGACAACTTAAAACTCCATACTGTGCTGGAGTAATTTTTAACTCTTTTAAGCTTTCGCTAAAATATTGAAAAACCTTATTTTGTGAAATTGTTAATAGATAATTTATACATTGATTAATTTCCAATGATACCCCCTAGTATATCTTTAAATAATTTTCTTCTATTGACATTATAGCACTATTATGTTAATATTCAAGTATAAAAATAGTTCTTATTAAGAAATATTCTTGTTGAGAATTAATAAGGAGGGATAATATGAAGAGATTTAAAGCTTTGGTTGTTAGAGAAAGTAATGATGAGATTATTCACAATATAGAAGAGATAGGTTTTGAAAATTTAGGACAGGGAGATGTAGTCATAAAGGTTGAATACTCATCTGTAAACTATAAAGATATGTTGGCAGTGAGAAAAAATGGTGGAGTGATTAGAAGTTACCCTATGATACCTGGAATAGATCTAGCTGGAGAGGTAGTTTCATCAAAGAGTCCAAAATTTAAATCGGGAGATAAAGTGTTAGTAACAGGATTTGAAATAGGAATGACACATACAGGAGGGTATTCTGAATTTGCTTGTGTTCCTGCTGAATGGGTAGTGAAAATTCCTGAAGGTCTTACTACTAAAGAGGTTATGATGATAGGAACAGCTGGATTTACCTCAGCCATTTCAATTATGGCTCTAGAAAAATCTGGAATGTGTGTTGAAAATCAACCTGAAATCTTGGTAACAGGTGCATCTGGTGGAGTTGGAAGTGTGGCTACACAGATTTTAATAAAGAGTGGATATAAGAATATCTCTGTTTTAAGTAAGGAGAGATCAAAAAAATCTGAATTTTTAAATGGATTGGGAGTTAAAAAAGTCTATACTCTTGAAGAGATATCACCAGAGGAAAAGAAAAATAAACCTTTGGGAAAACAGCAGTTTCATTATATTTTAGATACTGTTGGTGGAGAGGTAGCTTCTAGATTATTAGCTCATATACACTATGGTGGAAGTATGAGTATGTGTGGAAATGCAGGAGGGATAAAGTTTCAAACAACAGTCTTACCATTTATACTTCGTGGGGTAAATATACTTGGGATAGATTCAGTAAACTATCCAATAGAAAAGAGAGAGTGTATATGGAGTAGATTTGCAAATGAGTGGAATGTACTAGATAAATTAAACTATCAAGAGGTAGAGCTTGAAAGTGTATCTAAAGTGTTTCAGAGCCTTCAAGAGGGAAGCCACACTGGAAGAACAATAGTTAAATTAGGTAGCAAATAATAAGATAATAAAAAGAGAGAAAATATATATAAATTGAGATTAATGATAGGAGACTTTCTTAGTGTGGTTTCTTTTTCAAATTTTATGGTATAATGTGGAAAAGTAATTATTTAAGAAAGGAGTTGAAAAATATGGCAACATCATCTTTTACTAGAAAAATAGTTGTAACAGGTAAAGAAGCAGTAGATACAATAATAGATGCGTTAGTGTCAGATACTGCTAAGAAAGATCCAGAAGAAATTTGTAGAAGAAAAGAATCACTTGAAAAAAATAGAAAAAGAGGGAGAGAGCTATTAGCACAATTTGCCTCTCATTACAAGAAATAATAGAGTTTCTTCCAGAAGAAGTTGTAAAAGAGTTTATTAATGATTTTTCATGTAGTAAAGATTTAGATATTGAGTTTTTTCTAAAAAATAAAGTGACGAATTAGTTCAGCAGAAAAAATGATAGAATTATATAGGTTTATGAGGAGTTTTAAAAGTATTTATACTTAAAGGCTCCTCATTTTTATTTTAAAGGCATTTTATAAAAAATATAATAAATCATAGTAAAAATAAGAAAAACTGTTAAAGTTTATTTTAGAGTGTATAACTAAAAACTTTAAAAATAAACATAAATGTAGTATAATTATATAAACAATGTTGTTAATATAATTATAGCATTGAGGAGGTAATCTTGAACTTAGATGTTAATGAATTATTAGAAATAGCAAAAAAAGAGGTTGAAAATTTAAAAACAGATGAAATATTTTTGGTTAAAGAACTTTTTAAAGGGTATGAATGGAATAGGATAGATAGAAAAACTAGACTTTTATTAGGAATATTATTTTTAAACTGGGTAAGAACAACTAATGAAGATAAAATAAAAATTATTGAAAAGACATCATCTGGGCAACAAAAATATAAAATAATTTAAATATGAGGGATAAGCATGAATGATTTAACTTTTTTTACAAATGAACAAGGATAAACTTTGTCAGATAGATTTAAGAAAATAATAAAAAATAATACACAATTTTTTGATGTTTTAGTAGGGTATTTTAGAGCTAGTGGATTTTACGAGCTATATGAAGCTTTAGAAAAAGTTGAAAATTTATGGGAAGTTAGTGAGCCATTATCTGTAAAGTATATTTTAGGAATTTTAAACTCTAAATTATTAAGCTTTTATCATATGAATACTTCACCAAAAGCTAAAAAAGGACTTTTCCCTAAAATATTGGTTAATGATGTAAGAAATTTACATATTTATGATAAAGAAAATCCTTTAAACTCTAAAATAATAGATTTAGTTGATAGAGTAATAGAACTAAAGAAATTAAATAAAGATACTCAAGATCTTGAAAATCAAATTGATGAAATGGTTTATGATTTATATGAATTAACTGAAGAGGAAAAAGAATTAGTAAGAGAATTTTAAAAATAGAAGGGAGAGATTTATTTGAAAGAATTATTAGAATTTTTGAGTGAGGTAAAAAATAAAAAATATGATGAGTTAATAGCTTCAATAGAGTTGCAAAAAGATACTTTAGAAGAAATTTCAAAAGAGTTGGGAAACGTTTATGTTCCTCAACTACTAACAAGTCAAAATTATGAGAAAATTAATGAAGCAGTTGAAAAAATAAAATTTATAAATAATAAGGCTAAGGAATTAGAGGAATTATTAATTAAAAATTTAGAAGTTAATGAAGAGATAACTGAAGATAATGAAGAAATTTTAGTAAAAGATTATGATAAATATAGAGTTGATGAAAATGAGAAACATACTCTTTATGAAATTTTTAGACATAAAAGACCATGTGCTTTTGTAATTGAAAATAAACGAATTGAAGCTAATAATTGGAAAGAAGTATTAATTGATACATGTAATTACTTATCTGAAAAAAATAAAAAAATTTTAGAAGAAATAGTTATAAATGAAAAAATCAAAGGAAGAAAAAGAAGTCTATTTTCTGTAACAAAAAAACAAATGTTTTCTCCAGAAAAATTAAAATATATTAATGGATATGTTGAAACAAATCTAAGTGCTGATGGAATAAAAAATTTAATAAAGAAGTTATTAAAAATATATGAAGTTCCTTTAAATAAATATTATATTCATTTTAGAGCTGATTATAGTGAAATGAAGGAATAAGGAGACAGAAAATGGAAAATGAAATGGATTTAAGTTTAAAGTTGCAAGAAGCATATATTTTATTAAAAAAAAGTTTTTATTATGAAAATAATAGTTTACTTCATATAAAATTCCAGATAGCTAAATTTGAAGCAGAAAATAAATTGTTGGATAAACAAAATAGAGAGATATTTTTTGATGACTTAGCAGAACATATTAATAATGAAGTCTTTATAAATGAATTATTAAATAAAATAAGTTATAAAAAAATAATAAAAAAATTTGATGAAAATACTAAAGAAATTAAATATAACTATATTATAGATTGTCCTGTAGAATTACATTTAATTTCTATGTTATGGATCTTAGAATCTGGAGTAGAGTTAGATAAAGAAATAGTAAAAAATTCTTATGGTTATCGTTTAGAAAATGATAAGAATAAATCTATTTTTAAAAAATATATTATTCAGTATTATAAATGGCTAGAAAATGGATTAGAAATTGCTCAAGATTTAGTTGAAAGAAATGAAGATATTGTTTTATTAAAAATGGACTTGAAAAGATATTATTATAATATTTCTGAAGAGAATTTAATTACTCAAATAAAAAAACTAAATAATAATATTGAGGATAATAATTTATTTAATATAATTCTAAAAATTAATAAAAAATATACTGAGCTTTTAAAACTAGCTCTTCCACAAGAAGAAAAAGAAGGATTTGGGGAGTATTTTTTACCAATAGGTTTGTATAGTTCTGCTGTTTTAGCTAATTTTTATTTGAAAGAATTTGATGAAAATATTTTAAATTGTTATCCAGATTATTATGGAAGATATGTTGATGACATTTTTATTATTTTAAGAGAAAGAAATACTCTTACATCAACTGATGCAGAAGAGTATTTGAAAAATAGATTTCCAGAAGTCTTTAATAAAGAGTATTTAAGTAATTTAAAGTTAAATTTTGATTTTAAAAATAATAATAAAATAATAATGAAAACTTTAAGTGGAAACTTAAAAAAGATTAAGTTTAAAGAGGTTAAAGAAAAATTTTTAGAAAAGCCCAGTCCTTTTAATTTCTTGCCTAATAAAAAGGAAATAAAGAAATTATATGAAAAAATTGCTCTTTCAGAAAATAAAGAAATACGAGAACAAAAACTTGATGTTTCTATATATTTAAGTAAAATTTTAGATATTTTTCATAGTGTTCAAGGAAAAGAATTTGAAGTTGAGATAGAGAAACTAATCAATGATATTATATATTTTTTTAATGATGAAAATATAATAAAATATTCCATTTATTTTCAGAAAATATTTTCAATATTGTTATTAAATAATAATCCTTCTTTATTTATTAATCTTTTTTCACAACTAGAAAAAACTTTAAATGAATATTCAGAAGATATTAAAGAATATTTTAATCTTTCTTTAAAATTTGCACTTTCTTTAAATCTCAGCTTTGTCAAAAAAAATGAGAAATATTTTATCAATAGTTATTTTATAAAAGATCATGAAGAGTTTCAAGTATTTATAGAAGAGATTTTAAATATAGTTAATTCTAATATGTTTCAAGGAGATAAAGTTGTCTTTCCTTTATTAAATTATATTAAATTTAATGATGATCAAACAGGGATAAATTTTTTAAGTGATAATCTTTTTGACTTAAAATTCTTTAAAGAAAATCAGTTAGAGTTAGATGAAGAAAAATTGAAACTTTCACCAAGATTTATTCATTTTAATGAGATAGGAATTTTTTTATTTAGAAAAGAAATTATTAATATTCTTAAAGAAGAAGAAACTAAAGAGGATATATTTAATAAAACTACTAATTATTTTAAACTAAATTTTTTAGAATCAAAGCTTAAAAATGAACAAAAAAAAGAAATATTTAAAGAATTATTTTCTTATTATAAAATTAATCAAAATTTGGATTTTATCAAATTTGATACTAAAGTTAAAAAAAGTAAATTTAAAATAGGTATTGTTAGTTTTATAGTAAAGGAAAAAGAATTATTAGATAATTTAGATGGAAATCAAAATCTTACTCTCAATAAAAAGAAAAGATTGATTAAAATTTTAAATGAAGCTAAAGAAAATAGTGTTGATATTTTAGTTTTTTCTGAAACTTCAATTCCAATACAATGGCTAAAATTTATGAGTAAATTTTCAAGAGAAAATCAAATGATTATAACAGGAGGACTTGACCATATTTTTTTAAATGATACCAAGAAAAATGTAGGAAATTTTTTATTTACAATAGTACCTTTTGATACTCAAAAATATAAAACGTCATTTATAAAATTCAGACTTAAAAATTATTATGCTCCTGGAGAAAGAAAACAAATAATTGGAAGAAAATTTAATATACCTATTTTAAAAGAAAAAAAATATGACATTTTCTCTTGGGAAGGATTATATTTTTCAAACTTCAATTGTTTTGAATTAGCTGATATAGAAAGTAGAGGTTTAGTAAAAAATTATATAGATTTATTAATAGCTTCCGTCTTTAATAAAGATATTAATTATTTTACTAATATCTTAGAGTCTACTTGTAGAGATTTACATGTTTATATAGCTCAAAGTAATACTTCCATTTATGGTGATTGTAAAATATTACAACCAAGTAAGAAAGATTCAATGACAAAGGCAAGTATATCAGGGGGACTGAGTGATAATTTATTGATTGAAGAAATTAATATAGAAAATTTGAGAAATTTTCAATTACTAGATTATATTTTACAAGAAGAAAATAAATATTTTAAGTTAACTCCACCAGATTTAGATCCTGAAGCAGTAAAAGCGAGAAAAGAAAATGAATTAAATGAATATTTAATCAAAAAATATCCCAAAGAAAAATATCTCAAAATAGAAGAAAAAGATAAAGGGTTATTAAAATATTTGATAGATTCTTTATCAGAAAATGAATTAAATGATATTTTAAAAGTTAAATTGACTGTTGAAGAAAAAAAGAAAAAAGAAAAAGAATTTGATAGTTTATTCAATTAGAATTATTTAAACTGAAAATCACTCTCACAAACGTTAAAGGTGTTCTACCAATAATAAAAAGGAGAGTGATTTTAATATGAAGGAGAAGGATATGAACTACTACATATTTAGAATTGATTATTCAGACAGAGATTATTTTAAAGAAAATTTGAAAAGAGGTATTTTAAAACAAGGTTGGGGTTTGGAGAAATTATCCTTACTTGATGAAAATGGAGAAGAGAGAAATCAAGAGGAATGGGTTAATGCTTGTCCAGCAAATTGGAGAGATACTGACGAAGCTAGAAGATATCTTAGAAATAAAAACAGTAACCTAAGAAAAATGTTAGAGATGAAAGAGGGAGATATAATTCTTATTCCTAAATTTCCCGAGTGGAATATGTTTTCTTTATACAGAGTTAAAGGGAAATATTATTTTGATTTAGAGAAGACAAAAGGAGATTATGGACATTGTATTCCTGTTGAAGTTGCTACTAAATTTTCAGATGAGATAGATAAGTATTTTACTTATAATGGAAATGATGCTACTAAAGTAATTCACAGCAAGTTAAGAGGATATCAAAAGGCTATAAATAGTGTTTATAATAATGAGATAATTAGTGCTATTGAAAGTTTATTACAAATAAAAAGCATAAAAGAGGAATCTCAAATAACAGAGATTTTAAGAGGTATTTTTGAGAAAAATATCAAGAGTATGGAAAATCTAAATAAAGAGATCTTTTCAATTAGACCTGATGATGTTGAAAAAATAGTAGAAGAAATTTTTGTAAAACAAGGATATTTAGTTGAAAGTAGAAACTCATATGATAAAAAAGGTGAAGATTCCGACAGAACCTTTATAAAGCCTCTTCCAATATTGTGTGAAGTCAATGATGAAATAGGAAGTTGTAGAGTATATGTACAGATTAAGAAAAAAGATGGTGTTTGTGATGAAGATGAAGGAATAAAACAACTTGAAGATATAGTTAAGTCTAAAGAGAAAATTGAAGGAATAGAAGATAAAATTAATAATATTTATAAAGTTTTAGTTTGTACAGGAGAATTTAGTGATAGAATTAAAGAGTTAGCAAGAGATAAAAATATTATTTTAATTGATGGGATACAACTTGTAAGAATGTGTATTAAAAATATTTAATTAAAAATAATTTATAGGGAGTTTTTAGCATGTGTTAAGAACTCTCTTTTTATATACAAGACTTTCAGATAAACTAAATTCTAAATAAAAAGGGGCTGTTGCAAACTGATGATTTTTAAATATCAGTTGCAACACCTTTTTCTTTTTTTGAAAAAAAATAGAAATCATTTAATTGATTTCCTAGGTTTTTAATTTCTTAATTTAAATTTGGGCAGCACAAAAAATCATCCTTTATTTTTATACTTTTATGCTGTTTTTAAAGAATGAAGTGTTGTTCCTTTTCTATTATTTTTTTCTCTTTGAATTAGGCGATTTAAGTTATAACCTAAACAAAATAAACATATTTCTCTTAAAACACTACTTTTCCCGCGAACTTTTAATTTCCTTAGTTTCATATCTTCTTTTAGTACCGCAAAAGCTCCTTCTACTTGAATACTTCTATTCATTCTTAAGCATTTACCATAATCACTTGATATATTTTCTTGGGACTTAGTTGATAACATTCTAAATCTTGAATTGTATCCTACTTTTTTTTGAGTTTCTGGATTGAAAAAATATTGTTTTCTTCCATTTTTACTCGAATAAATGAATTTTAACTCAACTCCATCCTTTCTAAAAAGTCTATTTTCAGCTGAGTTATATATTAGATTTTCAACTCTATTCAAATCATTCTTAAACTTTCTGGTTTTTGATTTTTCAAAATATATTGGTTTTATATATGAAGTATAGCCTTTTTTCTCTAAATATTCATAATTATCTATACTCTCATAACCAGCATCAGCTACTACATTTTTTATGTTTAAATCTAAAGAATTAGCTTTCTTCAAGAAAGGAATTAAAGTTTTAGAATCAGAAGGATTTGGAAAAATATCATAAACACATATATATTCGCTGATAACTCCAATTTGTAAATTATATCCTGGTTTTAATTGACCGTTTCTCATATAATCATCCTTCATTCTCATAAAAGTAGCATCTATATCAGTTTTTGAATAGCTATTTCTTTCTTTTAAATTTTGAAAATGTTCTGAGTACTTTTGATATTTCTCTAAATATTCAATGCACAATTCATAATATTTTTGTTCTTTTGACTTTCTTTTTCCGCGCCCATAAACAAAATTAATATTTAAATTTTGAAGGTAATGACAAACTTCAAAGAAAGAAGAAAAATTAGAACTAAAATCTTGGTTAAAATCAAAAACAAGAGATTGAATTTTAACATTAAGTTTATTCCAATAATTTTTAATAGATTTTTTCCAAAC